>NZ_VTOZ01000033.1:0-35316 GCF_008271345.1 Pseudoselenomonas caprae | reverse complement strand
AAGTGATGGCAACAACACCTACGAATACGACGCCTTCCGCAGAACGAGCAAAGTGACCACGAAAGCGGGCCTAACGCAAATAAACCGCTACGATGCCGAAGGCCTGCGCTGCGAAATGGAAGAAAACGGCAAGCTCGTGCAGTTCATCTTCAACGAGAACAAGGAAGTAATCGCGGAAAAAGAGGATGGAAATATCACAAGATTAATCCGCTCCAGTGACCTTTGGGCAAGAGAATCCGAACCGGAGAAAATTTGGTATCACTATGCCAGCGATGAACAGGGAAGTACCATCTTCATCACAGACGCAGAAGGCGAAGTAAAAAATCGCTACACCTACGACGCGTTTGGTAATACAATAGAATCGGAAGAACAGATTCCCAATCGATACCAGTACACGGGCCAGCAGCTAGACCCGCTAACTCAGCAATACTACCTGCGTGCAAGATTCTATAATCCAGCAATTGCCAGATTCACACAGGAAGATGAGTACCACGGCGACGGGCTGAATCTTTATGCTTACTGCGCGAATGACCCTGTGGATTATTATGATCCGAGTGGATACTATAAAAATCCTGTGGGAGAAACGATAGGCGGGATATCTAGAAAAGATTGGGAGGCATACTTAAATGATATTGAGAAGTGTACGAATCGAAAAATTAGTAAAGAACAAAAAGAATTATTGGAAAAATATTTAAAAGATCATGATGTTTCTCAGCCGATAGATAAAGCAGTAAAAAATAAGATAGATGCAGAGTTTAATAAAAATAAAAAACACTTAAGGAATAAATGGGCGGAGAAAAACGGAATTGATTATCCAGTATATACACAGGAACAAATAAATTCTAATCCTAAATATAGAAATAGAATCGCAGGGGAAGCATATGATTTGCATCATATTATTCCAAGGGCATATGGAGGCCCTAATGAGTGGTGGAATATGATACCTGCTGGGAGACCTGTTGAGCATCAAGGTGGTATACATAGAAAAGATGGTTTTTACAAAAAGTTGTTTCCAAAAGGATAAAGTGGAGGTATATTATGAATGACTTTTCGTGGTTGAAAAAATGTTCTTATAATGAGTATGGATATGATAATTATAATCCGGAATATAAACATCGTTTTTTGCAACAAAATGAAGAGAAGATTGAAGCGGAAGAGAAACGGATGAATAGAAAATTCCCAGGTGAATTGCGTGATTTTTATCTTCAAATAGGAGCAGGGTCACTTTGTATATTTAATCATGATAATCATGATGAAATAATGCAACCTGAAGATGTGGTGAATTTTATATTAGGAGAAGATTATTTTGAAACGTGTTCATATCGTGACGAAGTGAATATGAACACAACAATGGTTTTTTTTAGCTTAGGTGATGATGTGTATTTTAGCTTGGATTTATCACAAATGGATAAAGATGGAATATGTCCTATAGTTGCTTATCCAGAGTATGAGCCTATTGTTTTAGCATATTCTTTAAAAGAGTTTATAATGAAAATGGAAAAAAAATTAGACTTTTATGAGGAGCTTTTGTGAAGGAGGACAGAGGTATGACGTGAAGTAATTAATAATTATTACGAACAATGTAATAAACAATAAGTAGAATAGTAGAACCATCCAGAGGCCATAAGAAGAGAAACGAATTATGGCCTTTTTGAATGCGTGTTACCCGTCGCCTATGATTGCGCGGGCCGCCGCATCAAGGTGGAGACCGCTGGCGGCAGTGGCTCGGCCTACGAATACACCGCCGCAGGCTGGCAGGCAAGACTCGCCACCAACGGCGGTGCCAGCCAGGTCTATCACTACGATGCCCAGGGCAATGTCACAGGCATCGTTGATGGCAACGGCAATGAAACGAGCTACGTCCTCGACAGCTGGGGCCGCATCACGGAAATCCGCAAAGCTGATGGTAGTAAAGAAAACTACGCCTATGATTTTGCAGGCAACATCACCGAAGCCGTGGATGGTAATGGCAATAAACGCAGCTATGCATACGATGACAACAACCAGCTAAAGACCATAACCTATCCGGATGGCAGTCAGGAGCAGTATCTTTTCACTGCCGACGGGAAACTAATCCAATTCCAAGACCGAAATGGTATAACGAATGAGTACCAGTGGAATGTCTACGGCAGTCTTATCGAGCGCAAGGCAGGCAATCTGCGCAATAGCTATGAATATGCACCGAATGGGCAGCTTATAGCGGCCATCGCAGGCGGCATGGACTACCGCTACACCTACGACCGAGACGGCCTGCTGCTCAATAAGAAAGCCAGCGGCAAAACGCTTTTGGCCTATACCTACGATGAGCTGGGCCGCAAGATAAGCCAGACTGACATCACAGGCCGGCAAGTCAGCTACCGATTTGACAAGTCAAATCAACTCGTTGACATATGCAACGAACTTGACCAGTCAATTGTCAAATTTACCCGCGATGCCGATGGTGCCATCCAAAAGATAACCCACGCCAACGGCATGTGGCAGGATATTGCCTATGACGCGGATAAAAACATCACCAGCCTGACCGTGGCCACGCCCGATAAGATTTTGGCGCAGAACACCTACCGCTACGACGGCAACGGCCAGCGCATCGAGAAAAGTGAGCTGGCGGGCAAAACGTTGTACACCTACGACAGCTTAAACCGTCTGGCACAGGCCGAATATCCGACCTATACGGAACAATTCACCTACGATAACGCCGGCAACCGTCTGACTCGGACGGCCAAGGATATCGAAGAGCAGTATATCTACGATGTCAATAATCGTCTGACAAAGCGAAAAGTCAACGGTCAAGTGGAAACCTATCGCTACGATAACGCAGGAAATCTGCTCCAAGATAGCAGCAACACCTACGAATACGATGCCTTCCGCAGAACCAGCAAAGTAACGACGAAAGCGGGCATAACGCAAATAAACCGCTACGATGCCGAAGGCCTCCGTTACGAAATGGAAGAAAACGGCAAGCTCGTACAGTTTATCTTCAACGAAAACAAGGAAGTAATCGCGGAAGAAACAGAAGGCAACATCACAAGATTAATCCGCTCCAGTGACCTTTGGGCCAGAGAATCCGAACCAGAGAAAACTTGGTATCACTATGCCAGCGATGAACAGGGAAGTACCATCTTCCTCACGGATGCAGAAGGAAAAGTAAAAAATCGATACACCTACGATGCCTTCGGTAATACAATAGAAGCGGAAGAACAAATACCAAACCGCTACCAATACACCGGCCAGCAGCTAGACCCGCTAACCCAGCAATACTACCTGCGCACAAGATTCTATAATCCAGCAATTGCCCGATTCACGCAGGAAGACGAATACCACGGCGACGGGCTGAATCTCTATGCCTATTGTGCGAATGACCCTGTGGATTATTATGATCCGAGTGGGTATAGTTGTGATGGGCTAAAAGATCCTGTAAAGAATGATAAGGTTGTAAGGAATTGGAAGGGGGAAGAAGTAAAAATACCAGAAGGGCATAAAATGAGCCCGAGAGACCCGGATATGTCAAGAGAACCTATTTTTGAGAAAGGACCGTTTTCTTCGGAAGAAAGAGAAGAATTTTTGCAGGGAAATTCAGCAAGAACTCATTTGGCACCTCATCATAGACATCAAATTCCTGTAAGAGATGGTGGAGTTATTGATGAAATACCTGGCCCCGGTCATCCAAAAGGAAATCAGCACACGGCTGGAACTCCCAATAGACATCCAGGAAAATCTATTTTTAATTCGGAACCCAAAGGAAATCAATTAAGAAAAAAAGAGATAAGCGATCATTGGAAAGAAAAAGGGAAACGCTTAGTTAAGGATGAAGAGGAAGATGTTTGGTTTGATCCAGGCCCTAAAAAATAATGGAGGAATATTATTATGACGATACAAGACATTATGAGTAAAGAACAGATACCTTACTGTGTTATTGTAAATAATACATTGAAATGCAAGATTTGCTTGGGGGATAAAAACAAGGTTTTTCCAGATGATTTGATAAGAATGATAGAAAATGATGAGACGTTAAGCAATTTAATACAATCCTTAGAAAAACAAATGTTACCTGCACATTGGGGACAAGGAAAAATAGAAATGTTGGCTTCGGTTCCAAGGGAGAAAATAGTAGTTTTATTATTCTATTACGCTAATGATGATGTCATTTTTGAGTATAGAAGAGGGAAGAAAATAGATACAGATTTAAAAGGTTTAGATTATGAAAAAATTTTTAATAAGGAAGAAATATCTTAACTGTACAATAGTACGAATATATGTCGAAAGAGGCAGAAAAACGCAATCCCAAGCGTAATCGCAAGTGGTGGGCGACGACCTGCTATACCTATGATTTTGCGGGCAACATCACCGAGGCCGTTGATGGCAATGGCAACAAACGCATCTATGCATACGATGACAACAACCAGCTGAAAGCCATAACCTATCCAGATGGCAGTCAGGAGCAGTATCTTTTCACTGCCGACGGAAAACTAATCCAATTCCAAGACCGAAATGGTATAACGAATGAGTACCAGTGGAATGTCTACGGCAGTCTTGTTGAGCGCAAGGCAGGCGACCTGTGCAACAGCTATGAATATGCGCCGAACGGCCAGCTTATAGCGGCCATCGCTGGTGACATGGACTACCGCTACACTTACGACAAAGACGGCCTGCTGACCGCCAAGAAAGCCAGTGGCAGGACGCTATTGGCCTATACCTACGACGAACTGGGCCGCAAGACCAGTCAGACAGACATCACGGGCCGAAAAGTCAACTACCGATTTGACAAGTCAAATCACTTAGTGGTTATATGCAACGAAGCTGACCAGTCAATTGTCAAATTTGACCGCGATGCCGATGGCGCCATATGATAATATTTTTATCATATGGTTTGCATGAAAAATGGAGAGCACTAATGAATGAAAAAAATAGAAAAATTATGCTTGATGGGATATCTGAAGTATTGAGAGATGTGGAAGAACGATATTCTACTGTTAGGTTGGAAAGCGGAATATTGAATCTCATATATATTCGGTATAAAAAGGCTTATGAAATAATTAAAGAAAAAAGAGAAAATGAAAAAATAATGTATATATATGGAGGTGTACGTGCGTATTTGGACTCGTATAGCGATTGGGATAATCCTCTGTTATCAAAAATGGGTTATGTAGAAGATTTGTACAGTGAATATATTCGGAAAAGATAACTTTAATTGTAGAATAAATACCCAAAAGATCATAAGAAAAATAATTGATTATACCTGCGACGAACTGGGCTGTAAGATCGGTCAGACAGATATCACGGAGCAAAAATAAACTACTGAGTTGACAAGGTGAATCACTTAGATAATATGTAGTGACCTCCAATTGCAAGCATCGTGGATTTACCTGTATGATAATAGAAGAAAGTCAAAATCAACAGGATTTACCGCATACAAATTGAGGTCACATATGAAAAGTAAAGTATGCATCTGCAATTAATGTTCCTAAGTTGGGATATACTATAAAAGCAGATAAAGGTGTACTGGACAGGAGTACGAAAGGAATATCTTCTGCTAGACAATTATTGGCTCGTGATATTAAAGAGGTGCGTAGAGTATACCCTGATATACCGAATGGTGAATTAAGAGTATTAATAAATATGAATAAATTAAAATACCCCGAGATGAGAAAATGAATATAAAGGAAAGTGCTGAGGTGGTAGATTATGACAGGAGAGGAATTTGTAAAGCTTTGCAAGGAAGAACAGAGAATGGTTTTAGAAGAATATTTTGATGATAAATCTAAATCTGAAGTTGGTGATATAATAAAAAAGTTAGTTCAAACAGGTGTAAGTAAGGATGATTTATTTAATTTGGTCGATACAGTGCTGAAAGAGAGTTATTATACTTTGTTGTTAGGCTTGGATGGTGCGTGTTCGTTGGGAAATAAACAAGTTACATATAAATTGTATGATGAAGAAGGGAATTTATTAAACGAATGTGGAGAAATTGAGGAAAGCGCATATAGCTATTTTATGAATACCATTTGAAAGTCGAGCAATGTTCCCAAGTGCATCTACTAAACCGTATACTATTTATAGAATTGCTAAGCCTATTGATGCTATAGGTGGGGAAATTGTACCTTGGTTTAATAAACCGGGAGGGGGGCAGCTTGGTTTATCAAGTTCAGTTGGATAGTTAGTTAAGAGTGGACACTTGGAAAGGATTGTTGTTTATTGATGAATATCACAATGATGTTAGAGGTCATCTTTTGGCTAAATAATTTCAAATATAAGAAGATAATGAACAGAACGGAATGATGATATGAATAAGGAAATTTATGAGTGCTTACAGAGAAAAATAGAGGTTATAAAACATAGTGAAAAAGAATGGGATAAATTGCAGGAACAACATAATGTGTTTTTTCCAAAGGATTATATCGCGTTCGTTGATTTTTATGGAGGTGGCGCTATTGATGGTTTTTTGTGGATATATACGCCTTGGGGAGAAAATGAAAATATAAATTTTTTTGAATGTGCGGAAGAAGTTATAGAGGCCTATAAGATATCTCATGATGAATTTCCAGATGATTTTCCATTTAAAGTATATCCTGAAAATTGGGGATTGCTACCATTTGGAGGGACAGATAATGGGGATGATTTTTATTGGCTAAAAACAGGTGATAATCCTGATTTCTGGAGAATAGTTGTGTATGATGGTAGATCGACAAACTATTATGAGTATGAAATGTCATTGACTGATTTTATAGTGGGAGTGATTACAGGTGATGTTCAATGTGAAGTGTTGCCTGATACATGGCAAGGAGCAAAATCTCTTACATTTATGAACATTGAATAGCCTGAATAAAAATGTAGGGCTACATCTACGATGCCGATAGCAACAGCATAGAGATTCAGCTCACCGATGGCAGCAAGATCCAGCGCGAGTATGATATCGTCGACCGCATGACAGCCGAGACGGTAATCGACAGTGCTTCAAGGCAGGCGACCTGCGCAATAGCTACGAATATGCGCCGAACGGCCAACTACAAATTTGACTTGTCAAATTTGTAGTTGATATACGCAATGAAGTTGACCAGTCAATAGTCAAATTTGACCGCGATGCCGATGGCGCCATCCAAAAGATAACCCATGTCAACAGCATGTGGCAGGACATTGCCTATGATGCAGACAAAAACATAACGAGCCTTACCGTAGCAACGCCGGGTAAAAGACGCTTTACACCTATGACAGCCTGAATTGCTTACAGCAGGCCGAATATCCGACGTATACGGAAAGTATAAGGTGATAGCGTTTAATCCACAAATAAAACCGGTTCTTAATCCATTTAGGTTGAAGTGATAAGAGGTAAATTGTTATGGAAAAAGTAGAAATGATTTCTTATGATTTGGCGAATGGAATTAATTATGAACAAATAGAGTTGGAAAAGCCTTCGTGGGAACTATCCATTTAGGATGTGTAGTGGCTTGCTTGTTGTGATGATTATTGTCAGTTTTGGCGCTATGTGGATGATATCAACGAACTTGACGAATTAGGCTGCAAAGAGGAATTGTTTCAGGAATATGTACAGTGCAAGAATTCGCATCCGCTTGACTTTGTGCGGAAATACCTGCATCGAGATTGGGATGTGCGCGGTTATTTATTTCAGTGTATATACTGTGGAAAATATCATCTGTGGGTGGATGTAGATTGGCAGCAAATATCAATACGACAGCGCAGGCAGGCTGGCAGACGAAGATTGCGACGAGCGGCGATGCGAGCAAGACGTATCGCTACGCCGGATAAACTGCTGGCGCAGAAGTGAGAGTCTAAAAAATGGAGGATAGAAATTGTCAAATGATGAAAATTTTAAAATAAGATACAAGAAGCTAGCAGAAGTGAAAGAATTTATTGAGCGCAATGTCGATGAAATACTATTTGTTGCTGGAGGAATACAAAATGATGATATAAAACAGATGGAAAATGATTTGGGCGTTGTTTTTCCAGTAGACTATAAGCTTTTTCTGAAGGAGTATGGCGGATGTTCTGTATTAGGAGTAACGATATTTGGTGTCACAGCGATGCCTTATCCGAGTATTGTTGATATAACAAAGGAATATAGGCAGTATGGATTGCCAAATAGATATATAGTATATGAAAATTGTGACGAATATGTAAATTGTATAGATGCTGATCCGAGCTCAGAAAGGTTTGGTGAAACTATATCATGGAGCTATGTAGATAAAAAAGTGCATTATTATGGAAGAAAATTTTTTGAATCATTTATTTTAGAATTAAGTGATGCAGAGGAGAATTTATAGTTGAATATTAGTAGTTTTGAGGAGGTAAAAATTTAGAATAGATATTTTGGAAATGAACAATAAATGAGTATCTCAGTCTTATCGAGCGCAAGGTAGGCGACTTGAGCAACAGCTATGAATATGCGCCGAACAGTCAATTGACCGCTGCTATAGCTGACGGTATGGGGGAATTCAAAATGTTGGGGATGAAGAGGAATTGAAAAAATATGATTGGCAAAAAATGATAAGTGAATATATTAATGAGAATCATGTGTCATTTACAGGAGGGGTGGATGTAAAAAGAATTACAGATATTGAGAATGAATTAGGAGTGACATTTCCGGATAGTTATAAGTGCTTTTTAAGAAACTATGGAAGTGGTGGACTCTTTGGTGTAGAAATTGTTGGATGTGATTATGGTATACCACCTACGGTCGTTGAATTGACCAAATCTTATAGGGAAGATGATATGCCAAGCGATTTTGTAATAATAGAAGATGCTGGTGAATACCAATATTGCTTACAAACGTCAAAAATGAAGGATGGAGAATGTCCTGTGGTCAATTGGGCTGTTGATGAAGATGTTATATTTGAGGCTGATGATTTTTCGGAATTCTTTTTAAGTAGAATATGTGATGGAGAGGAGAATTGGAAAATTTTAAAGTAGTATTGTGTGTATGTTATGTACTGCTATATATACAAGCGATAGAAAAGGCTATCTGTCGAAATGATGTTGGGAGCGGCTGTCGTTGTAGAACTATTGGATTTGTTAAGGTGAGAAAGGGAAAGTATGGACGATAAATTTCAGCCGATAGTGCAGGAAGCTGTAGATTTGATTTGGAAGCATAATGATTCTAAAAGTTGTGAGAAGGGGCAGGCTATGCTGCGCAGGGCAGCGGACGACGGAGATGCAGAATCCTGGGCACTATTGTCCCTGACCTATTTAGGAAAGCCTTGGATAGGGGAAAATGGCAACGTAGGGACGGATATGGCAGAAGCCGAACACTGTCTGAAAAAGAGTCTGTCAGAAGGTAGTCCGGTAGGTTTGTTGGCGATTCTCGCAAGACGTGGCCTCTACCCTACGGAGGAATTGGATTTTTGGGATTATTGGGCTGATGAAAAAGAGACAGCTGTTGCAGAAATGGAAGAATATACCGAAGGCGATGGCAATGGAGAAGGCTTGGCAGCATATCTTTTGGGGATGGCTTATTTGCGTGGCGGTATTGATATACTGACAGGTAAACGGCTGGAGAAAAGAGAACGGCGGCAGTTTGCTAAAACTTTCATGGAACGTGCCCGAGCTCAGGGTATAAAGATGAATTACAATCCAGAGGAAATGTCGCCGCTCGACGATTCGGATGCTGACTGGAGGTTAAAGCTGTGGCTGCAGAATGGCATGGCTATTACCTTTGACCGCTATGATGCAGAAGAATTCCGAGCCGCACTGGAAATAATGGAAGACACCTATAAAGTCATAGAGCTATACCATGATGAGGATTATCTCTCTGTTCGTCAGACGGAAGAATATTATGAACTCCATGCTATGCTGAACGGCAAAGGTGCTTTGCGCAGGGAACCTTCAAGGGAACAGGTTTTATGCCTTTTGCGGGCTTGGTTTGAGGGAAAGACAGACATTTCTTCAGAGGGCTGGCAGAATGATGACCGGGCAGTGCGATATGTAAAGTGGCAACGGTATCTGGATAAGGCGGAAGTTTGTAAAAATCGTGATGCCCTAGAAGAAATGGTGACGGCATTTAGACAGGCTGCCAATATGGACTGTGGAAAGGCTATGGTTCGCTTGGGGTGTTATCATCAGGAAAAAGGGGAAAAGGATGCTGCTAGGCAGTGGTTTTTGCGGGCCATAAAAACGGAAGCGCATGATGATGTAAAAGATGCCTGCTATTATTTGGGTTGCTTGGAAGATGGCCCACTAGCTGTGCAGTATTTTGAAAAAGCCGCCAAGATGGGGGTTGCTGCTGCTTGGACAAAACTTGGGAACTGTTATCGTAGTGGACTAGGTACTCTTACCAACACAGAAAAAGCCATGACCTGTTACAAAAAAGGTGCAGATCTTGGAGACTATGAGGCTTTGTATGTGATGGCAAGCAGCTGCAGAGGCGAAGATGGAACGTGGCAGGATATACCGAAAGCAATAGCCTGTTTGCGAAAGGTATTATCCGAGGAAAACGATTGGCAAAATGAGGCACGTCTCTTGCTAGCGCAAGTCTTCATGGCTCAGAATCCTGGGAAAAATTCCAGCCGGATAGAAAGTTTGCTGGTGGAAACCAAATACGACAAATACTTCCCTGGTTGGCTGGAACTGGCCCATTATTATAAAGCGCATGGCAGAATCTATCAGTATGGCCAAGAGATGGATGCCCTGATCAAGGCAGGATATGAACCGGCCATAAAAGAAAAGGAAGATATGTATCGGGGCAGTGAGTGGAGTGAATTGTTCTAAGGGGATGTGATAGAAATTATGGAAGAGCAAATACAGCAGGAAATCTGTCCACCACCGGATAGTCTTACTATTTCAGATGTGGATTCTAAGCTGATAAGGTGGATAGAAGCAGAACAAGCTATAGTCAAGGCTGTCAATGGATGGGACTGTCATAAAGATGATGCACTGAAGCAGAGAAAGGGTAGATGTTATCTACTTGAAAAGCATGAGGCAGGCTCACGCCTTCAGCTGATTGATCAGATTATGAGTTTGGGAAGTTTGTCTCCTAACTCAGTTTGGGACATGTCAAAGGCCATCGAACTGGCAACTATCGGATATTTAGCGGATTACCTGACTTTGCGAGAAGCGTTGAATGTGTCTGTCACTGCTGGCCAGCGCATTCAAAAATGTACCAGCAGCTGGGAAAAAATGGGGACAGCCTATCTTCGCTATCTGAAAACCTTTGAAGGCAATTCCAAAAGACTGAGAGCAAGTGAGGCAGCCTTTGAACAACTAAGGAACTCCTCGGATTCCCTTTATAAAGCGGTGCCGTTTGACATGGAACTAAAAAAGACCTGGTAAACTTAATCTAATATATGTGCGATATAAAAAGGCTTATCAAATATTAAGGAACCCAAGCAGTTTTGAAGCATGGGTTCGCTCGATGATGCCAGCTAAATGCGGGCAATGGTAGATTTTGACTAGATTTTGTGCTAAACTGTAAACAGTGTTTCTCTGGAAGAGATATATTGTTTACATGGGGTGAGGTAATCGTTATGATCAATCAGAAAATGTATGAACTTGGGACGAAGAAGTCGACAATCCGTACGATCTTTGAGTTTGGCCGTAAGCGGGCGGCTGAGGTCGGCGAGGAGAATGTCTATGATTTCAGCTTGGGCAATCCGAATGTGCCGACGCCGGAGTTCATCAAGGCGGCAGCTGTCGATGTGCTGACGAATATGGAGCCGAGTGCGGTGCATGGCTATACGGTGGCGCCGGGCGCACCGCAGACGCGCGCGGCATTGGCCAAGAGTGTCAATAAGCGCTTCGGTACGAATTTTGCGGCGAAGAATTTCTTTATGACGGCAGGAGCCGCTGCGGCAATAACGATTTGCTTCAAGGCATTGGCGCAGCCGGAAGACGAGTTCATAACCTTTGCGCCATTTTTCCCTGAGTATCGTGCGTTTGTCGAGTCGGTGGGGGGCAAGCTCGTAGTCGTGCCAGCACAGCCTGCTGATTGGCAGATTGATTTTGCGGCGTTTGAGAAGCTTGTGACGAATCATACGAAGGCGGTCATCGTCAACTCGCCCAATAACCCGAGTGGTGCTGTGTATTCAGAGGAAACGATCCAAAAGCTTGCGGATATCCTGCGCCGCAAGGAAGAGGAATTCCATCATCCCATTTTTATCATTTCCGATGAGCCGTACCGTGAGATTGCCTTTGAGGGCTATACGGTTCCCTATGTGCCGAAGTTCTATGACAATACGCTGGTCTGCTATTCGTACAGCAAGTCGTTCTCGCTGCCGGGCGAACGTATCGGCTATATCGTCGTGCCCGATGAGGTGGCTGATTTTGGCAAGGTATACGGTTCGATTGCGGGTGCGGCCCGCGTGCTCACGCATGTCAATGCGCCGTCCCTCTGGCAGCTGGTCATTGGCCGCTGTGCCGATATGCCATCGGATATTTCTACCTATGTCAAGAACGGTCAACTGCTCTATCAGGGGTTAAAAGATGCGGGCTTTGAATGCGTCAAACCCCAGGGCGCATTCTATCTTTTCCCGAAATGCCTGGAGGAGGATGACTACGCATTCTGTGAGCGGGCGAAAAAGTATGACTTGCTGCTCGTGCCGGGGACAGATTTCGGCTGCCCAGGCTATTTCCGCGCCGCGTACTGCATCAAGACCGAAACCATTGAAAAATCGCTGCCTTTGTTCAAGAAGCTGGCAGACGAATACAAGAAGTAAACTGTTTGGATACAGGTTGACCCGTCAGATTTTGACGGGTCATTTTCTTTGCGAATTAAAAATATATTTGCCGTGTATTAACAGGATTTTGACTTTTCGAGGCGAATACACATGTTAGAATTGTTTGAAAAGTCATAAAACCAAAGAATTGTTTGTTGTGCCGAAGGAGACGGCTAATGTGGGCTTCGGAGGTAAGGGAGTGATGACTGGTGGCAGAAAATGAACCGATGGTAGAGGTCTTTATTTATGAGACGCGCCAGTTCCTGGAGCAGTTGGAGCAGGTCGCGCTTGCAAGTGAGGACAGCGGCAGCTTCCAGCCAGAGGATGTCAATGAAGTGTTTCGGGCCATGCACACCATCAAGGGCTCGGCAGCCATGATGCTCTATGATGAAATCTCGCATCTGGCGCATGCGGTTGAGGATATCTTTTTCTATATCCGGGAGCTGCATCCAGAGAAGATCGATGTATCTGCTGTGACGGATATTGTGCTGACGGCTGTGGATTTCATGAATGGTGAGCTCGATAAGCTCGATAGCGGAGGACAGCCGGATGCTTCGAGTGAGGGGCTGCAGAAATCCACGCATGATTTCCTGCGGAATTTCAAGATCGAAAATGGACATGATCCCGATGTGGATCTGCGCAAGGCGAAGAAGACGGCGGCACCTAAGGTGGCCGGAGCGGCAGAACCGGCAAAGCAGCAGTACTTCATCCAAGCGGTCAAGCCCGAGGAAGTCAAGACAGAATCGGGCAGCAATCATGTCTATAAAGCGGTGCTGCATTTCGATCCCGATGGCGGGATGGTAGAGGTCAGGGCCTTCGGTGTGATCAATCGCCTGGAGGATCAAGCTGGTGAGCTGCACTATCTGCCGGAAAAGATCATCGAGGATGAGACAGCCGCTGATATCATCATCAAGGATGGATTCAAGCTGTGGTTCACGACGGGGCTGGGCGTTGAGGAAGTCCGCAAGCTGCTGGATGAAACGATGTGCTTGACGGGGCTGGAGCTTGTGGAGCTGTCGTCGACGGCAGAGTGCGAGTATTGGCCGACACCCAAGCAGAAGGCAGCTCAGGCGGTAGAAGAATCATCGCCGATTGTGCCGGTGAAGCCTGAGGCCAAGCCGCGGCCAGCGCCGATGAAGCAGAGCGGCCATGAGGGACATGAGTCGCAGATGATAAGTGTCCGCGTGGATAAGCTCGACCGGCTGATGGAGCTGGTCGGGGAGATGGTCATCGCCGAGTCGATGGTGACACAGAATCCCGATATCCGGGGCATGGAGCTGGCGAATTTCGACAAGGCGGCCCGGCAGCTGCACAAGATCAATGGGGAGCTGCAGGACAGGGTCATGGCGCTCCGGATGGTGCCTTTGGAGGCGACGTTCAAGAAGATGAACCGCATCGTGCGGGATATGACGAAAAAGCTCGGCAAGCAGGCAAAGCTCGTGCTGGTCGGCGCAGATACTGAGGTCGATAAGAATGTCACAGAGCATATCGGCGATCCGCTGATGCATATCATCCGCAATTCCATCGACCACGGCATCGAGATGCCGGAGGTGCGCAAGGAGGCTGGCAAGCCGGAGCTGGGAACCGTGGTGCTCTCGGCGCAGAATGCCGGTGGCGAGGTCGTCATCCGTATTGAAGACGATGGCGGTGGCATGAACCGCGACCGCATCATGAAGAAGGCCAAGGAAAAGGGTATCCTGACGAAGCCAGAGGAGGAATATACGGATCAGGAGGTCTATAGCTTCATTTTTGCTCCCGGGTTTTCGACCAAGGAACAGGTCACAGAGTTTTCCGGGCGCGGCGTGGGGATGGATGTGGTCGTCTCGAATATCAAGGCCTTGGGGGGAACTATAATGGTTGACAGCAACCCCGGCAAGGGCAGTGTGACGATAATCCGGATTCCGCTTACGCTGGCCATCGTGGAGGGCATGTGCATCAAGGTCGGAGGTTCCGGGTATACGATACCCATCAGTGCCATCCGCCGTTCGTTCCGTCCGGAGGAAGAGGATATTTTCCTCGATGTGTCGGGGCAGGAAATGTTTATGGAGGCAGGGCAGCCCTGCCCAATCGTGCGGCTGCACAAGCTGTATGCCATCGAGAGCGCGCAGGAGCGGCTTACGGAGGGCATCCTGCTGGTGACAGAGGCCGATGACCACTATCTGGGCATCTTTGCCGATGAGCTGGTGGGCGTTCAGCAGATTGTCGTAAAGCCAGTGCCGGGGTATATCCAGGCGATGACGAAGATGACGGGGATTACAGGCTGCACGATCCTGGGGGACGGCAGCATCAGCTTGATTATCGACCCGGGGAAACTCATGGGCTTGCTGGTTGAATGATAGGAGGAACGGAAATGGATGAAGAACTCCTGCAAGAGGAAGATACACAAAAGGATAAATATCTGACCTTTACACTGGGCGAGGAGCTTTATGGCATCGATATCCGCGTAGTCATCGAAATCATCGGCATCCTGCCGGTGACCAAGGTGCCGGAGGTGCCAGATTATGTGCGCGGTATCATCAATCTCCGCGGCAAGATCATTCCGGTCATCGACATGCGGCTGCGGTTTGGCCGGGAGTTCCGGCCTTATACGGATCGTACCTGTGTCATCGTCATCGAGGTCAAGGAGGTACTGCTTGGACTTATCATCGATGGGGTCAGCGAGGTGCTGTCCATCCCTGAGGGGCAGACGGTGGCTCCGCCGGAGCTGAAGTCAGCCAGCAATCGCTACATCCGGAGTATCGGCAAGCTGCCAGATAGCAAGGTGGTGCTGCTGCTGGACTGGGAAAAACTGTTCGATGTGGAAGAAGAGAAGATGCTTAGCGGGATGAATGAGGAAAGAGGGAACGAAAATGGAGCTGTTTAAGAATATGAAGATCAGTACCCAATTGGTGACATTGACGGGAATACTCGGAGCCTTGATCGTGCTGACAGCTGCCTGTTGCCTTTACCTGCTGAGCTCCGTCAGCGACCAGTATCAGAAGGTTTATGATGAAGATGCCTATGCGGCTACTCTGGCGACACAAGCAGGGAAACTTTTCACAGAGTCCCGCAACGAGTATACACGGTTCTTGACGCGCGTAGATCCGGCGATGCGGCAGGAATCCATGACGAACATGCAGAAGCGTGACAAGGAACTCGATGTGGTGTTTGCCGAGCTGGAGAAACGCGCCATTTCGGCAGAGGCCAAGAGGGTGATGAGTGACATCCGCGCGCAGATCGATACGTTCCGCAGCCAGCGTGATGCGCTGATCAAGGCGCAGCCAGCGCCGGGCGCGCCGGTGGAGACTTTGCCCGAGGCCAAGCGGGCATCGGAAACCGGCTATAAACTTGCACAGAGCTTTGAGTCCGTGATGGAGATGGGCAATAAGAGCACACAGGAGGAGTTCAAGAAAATCAAGGATGAAATCGATAGGGCGATGCTGATTTCGGTCATCAATATTGCGCTGGTAGTCATCCTGTCGATGTTCTTTGGCATGCGGCTGGCCCGCAATATCGGCAGCCGTATCAATCGGATGGCGGATGCTGCTGAGGTGATCGGAAGTGGCGATCTCAGCCAGCCGATGAAGCCGGAGAGCAACGATGAGATCGGGCAGGCGGTCGCGCATTTTGAGCATATGCGCCAGAATCTCAACCAGTCGATGAACAATATCCATGTGGCAGCGGAGCAGGTAGCCGCAGGCTCGCGCAATGTCTCTGAGGCCAGTGTGTCCCTTTCGCAAGGGGCGGCGGAGCAGGCGTCTTCGGTCGAGGAGCTTTCAGCCTCGATTTCGGAGATCTCGTCGCAGACGGCCAGCAATGCGGAAAATGCGGGCAAGGCCAATAACCTCACGATCCAGGCGCGCCAGCAGGCAGCTGTCGGCGATGCCGATATGAAGGAAATGCTTGCGGCTATGGAGGACATCAATACGTCGTCGGCCAATATCTCCAAGATCATCAAGGTCATCGATGAGATCGCCTTCCAGACCAATATCCTGGCTCTCAATGCAGCCGTAGAGGCCGCCCGGGCCGGGCAGCATGGCAAGGGGTTTGCCGTGGTGGCTGAAGAGGTGCGGAATCTGGCGGCACGCAGTGCCAAGGCGGCGAAGGAAACCACAGAGCTTATCGAAGACTCGATCGCGAAGGTGGAGTCTGGGCGGGCAATCGCTGGCAAGACGGCTGAGGCGCTTATGATCATCATGAACAATGTCTCGGAAGTAGCCGATATCGTGAGCTCGATCGCCAAGGCCTCCAGTGAGCAGAAGCTGGCCCTGGAGCAGATCGACCAAGGCGTCTTGCAGGTATCGCAGGTCGTGCAGGCGAATTCGGCGACCTCGGAAGAAGCGGCATCGGCCAGTGAGCAGCTCAATGCACAGGCGGCCCGGCTGCGGGAGACTTCTGATCAGTTCCGCCTGGCACCCGGCGGTCCGCGGGGGATGGGGAACTATAACCGGCCAAAGCCTGTGGTGCGTCCGGCAGCATCCCCGGCAGCTCCGGTTGCGCCGCTGGCAACCAAGCAGGCAGAGCCCAAGGCGTATACATATACCGATGATGAGGAAGGATTTGGCAAATACTGATGGAGGATTCGGTATTTTTAGCATATGCGAGTATCGTGGATCGCGCGTTTGGCATCCAGCTGCCGCGGGAGAAGAAGGCTCTTCTGGAGTCGCGCTTGCAGAGGCTGTTTCATGAAGGGGCGGAGACGGCCAAATATCGCGATGCCGCAGGTTTCTTGAAGGCGTTGAAGCAGGATGGCACCGGGAAGCTCTTGAAAGTGCTGGCTGAGGCTATCACCACGCACCACACGTTTTTTATGCGTGAGGCAGATCATTTTTGGTTCTATCGGGATACGGTGCTGCCTTGGATAGCATCATCGGTTCAGGACGGCGATATACGTACCTGGTGCGCGGCTTGTTCCACGGGGCAGGAGGCCTATACTCTGGCAATGCTGCTGCAGGATCAATTCGGGCTGCAGGGATCGCGGTGGGAAAAGACACTTCTGGCGACGGATCTATCGCTGGAGGTGCTGGAGACGGCGAAAACGGGAATCTATGGGGCAGAATCGCTGGCGGGGCTGCCGGAGAACTGGCTGCATGGCTACTTCCATGCAGTGAGCGGCGGCCGGCGGCAGGTCAATGATGTGATCCGCCAGCAGGTGCTGTTCCGTCCCTTCAATCTGATGACTCCCCAGTTCCCGTTCAGGAAGCCCTTCCATGTGATTTTCTGCCGGAATGTCATGATCTATTTTGATGCGCCGGTACGGAACCGGCTTGTGCGGCAGTTCTATGAGTACCTGGAGCCCGGCGGTTACCTTTTTGTGGGCCATTCGGAGACGGTGGAGCGGCAGGCGGCACCCTTCCAATATGTGATGCCGTCGGTTTACCGCAAGCCCTTGGATGCCGCGCCCCGTGAGCCGCAGCAGCTCAGCGGCATGTATCAGCGGACGCAGGCCGCTGCGGCTGGCATCCAGCGCAATATCCAGCTGGCCAGGCGGGCCGTGGCAACGGGCCGGGCAGAGCCGCATGAGACGCCGAAGGCAGTGAAGCTGATCGCCCTCGGCGCATCTACGGGGGGCACTGAGGCACTGGCAAGCCTTATCCAGGGGCTGCGCCCGCCGCTGCCGCCGATTGTCATCGTCCAGCATATCCCCTATGGATTCAGCCGGCTGTTTGCAGAACGCTTGAACAATGAGTCGGCGTTCACGGCAGCGGAGGCTGTGGATGGTGAGCATCTGCAGCCCAATCACATCTATGTCGCACCGGGAGACCGGCAGATGCGCGTCCGGCGGCTGGGCAGTGAGTTTTTCGTTGCTTGCCGTGGCACGGAGCAGGTCAGCGGCCATTGCCCGTCAGTGGATGTGCTGTTTGCGTCGGTGGCCGAGGCTGCGGGGGCAGAGGCGCTGGGCGTAATCCTTACCGGTATGGGAGCCGATGGGGCAGAAGGATTGCTGGCTATGCGGAAGAAGGGGGCGCGCACGCTGGGGCAGGACGAAGCGACCAGTGTGGTTTATGGTATGCCGCGGGTGGCTTTCGAGCGCGGCGCGGTCATGCGGCAGCTGCCGCTCCACGCCATTGCGGGCTGCATCATGAGCTTGGCGCATCAGCCACTGACAGCTGGAGAGGATGAAGACAATGACAAATGAGGCATATGGACAGATTCCTGACTCAGTCCTGCGAGGGCTTCTGGGGAGTCTGGGTGACGGTCTTATCCTGACGGATCTGGAGGAAAAGATAACCTATATCAATAAAAGTGCCAAGCGGATCCTGGACCGGACGGACAAGCAGGCCTTGGGGCATTTGTTCAGCGAGGTCTGCCCGCTGGTCAATCTGAAAACGGGGCGCAGTTTCCAAAGCCCGCTGCAAACGGCACTCCAGGAGCGGCGCTCGGTGGGACTGGCGCGCAATATCGGCATCCTGCGCGGCGAGCAGAAAGAGGCTATCTATTTGTCCGCGACGTGTTCCCCGCTGCATCTGGATGAGGGGGAGATCGTGGGCTGCGCAGTGATCCTGCGCAATATCACGCACCTGCGCCGGCTGGAGGTACGGATCGAGGCAGATCATGTCTATATGCGCACCGTATTTTCGGCGGCGCAGGTAGGGCTGTGTGTGCTGAATGACAGGGGGGCTATCGTCGATATCAACGATGCTGGCCTTGAGACCATGGAAACCACTTACAGGGAATCGGTGGGGAAGCAGTTCGGTGATGTATTCCGCTGCGAGAACAGTGTGGAAGGCGGCTGCGGCCATGGCCAGTACTGTGCGACCTGCCCCATCCGCCATCAGATCGAGACCGCGATATCTACGGAGGGGTATACCAGCCAGATCACGGCGGCGATGCACAGCGTCCGCCGCAAGGAAAGGATATGGCTGCGGATGTTCTTCTCGCAGGCCTGGTCGGAGATCGGCAAGCAGACAATCGTCACGATGATTGACGTATCGCAGCGCAAGAAACGCGAGGATGCCCTGGAGGAGGCACGGGAGCGTGCGGAGGCGGCCAGCCGGACGAAGAGCCAGTTCCTGGCCAATATGAGCCATGAGATCCGCACGCCGATCAATGGGATGAATGGCATGATTGATTTGACACTGCATACGGAGCTTACTGAAGAGCAGCGGGAGAATCTCACAAGTGCCAAGCAGTGTTCGGAGGACCTGCTGCGGATCATCAACGATATCCTCGATTTTTCCAAGCTCGACTGCGGGAAGATGGAGCTTGAGTCGCTGGATTTTGACCTACACAAGACCCTGCGGCGGGTCTGCACGGTGCATCGCAAGGTGGCCAAGGGCAAGGGGCTGTATTTCCGGCTGCCGGATCTGAAGGCCGTGCCGCGGTTCATCACTGGCGATCCGATGCGGTTCCGCCAGATCCTGCACAATCTGCTGACCAACGCGGTGAAGTTCACCAATGAGGGTGGGGTGGCCGTCGAGGTGAAAAAGACTTACCGCAAGGATATGCCCGTGCTGAGCATCGCGATTCATGATACGGGGATTGGCATGTCCTTTGCCGAGCAGAAGAAACTCTTCCAGCCGTTCAGCCAGGTAGATGGCTCTACGACGAGGAAGTTCGGCGGGACAGGGCTCGGGCTCATGATCGTCAAGGATCTGGTCGAGGCTATGGGCGGCGAGATCACTGCTCATTCGGCCCCGCAGTGCGGCAGCAACTTCACTTTTTGGATTCCGCTGTATGAGGCAGATGGGGAGGATGAAGAAAGCCTGGAACGGTCGGTGTTCATCAATGAGAGTTGGAATGAAAGCGGAAATCGGGAGGCGCAGGCCAAGGCGGAGGAGACGGATATCAGTGATATCGCAAGCCTGCTGGCGTACTGTGAGCAGCGTCTCGATGATGATGGAGGGGATGCATGATGAAGATACTGATTGCAGAGGATGACCGGCTCAGCCGGGTCTTCCTGAAAAAGTTCATGGGCAATTACGGCAGCTGTGATGTGGCTGTCGATGGGATGGAGGCGCTCGATCTTTTCATGGATGCGATAAAAGACAAGGAGCCCTACGATCTATTGTGCCTGGATATCATGATGCCCCGTATCGATGGGCTGAAGCTCTTGAAGGCCATCCGCGTCCTCGAAAAGCAGCATCAGCTCAAGCATACCTGCATCATCATGATGACGGCGCTGGCGGATGTGGAATATGTCGACCAGGCACTGGAGCTGGGTTGCGATGCTTATGCGGCCAAGCCCATCGATACCGATAAGGTGACCCTGGTCATGAAGAACCTGGGACTGTTGAAAGAATAGGGATACCACCAAGAGCTTTTCTTCGCGGAAAGGCTCTTTTTCACTGGATAATGCCCTGTGGCTATGATAAAATAATATTATCTTGAATTGTGCCGCAAATGAGAAATCCGATAGATAACAGACAATGGATTCTGGGCACAACGGAAATAAACTGAATGAAGCTATTGCAAGTTGGGTAGCGTGTATGGGGGACTATTGATGGAGTTTCGGCAATTGGAATATTTTTGTACCATCAGCGAGCTCGAGAACTTTACGCGGACGGCCGAGGCACTGCATGTGTCACAGCCGTCGGTCACCAAGGCAATCAAGTCACTGGAGGCTGAGCTGGGGGTAATGCTCATAAACCGCAGCCAGAAGCATGTAAGTCTTACGGAGCAGGGCAAGGTTTTCCTGGTCCATGCGCAGCGCATCATGCAGGATGCGGCGTTTGCGAAGAAAGATATGCTGCGTTACCGTTCGGATCGGCAGGATATCATCCACTTCGGGATGCCGCCGATGGTGGAGGGCTATCTGTTCCCCGATCTGTTCACGAAATTCCGGGAGCATGTGCCGGATGTGACGCTCGATGTACAGGAGTTCAACGATTCGGATGAGGTGCGCCAGCGCGCGGATGCGGGCGAGCTCGATTTCGGTATCGTGCTGGGGAGCGACGAGGAGGAACTCGACAACTCGATGCGCATCCTGCAGGACAGGATGGTGCTCTGCCTGCCGCCGCAGCATCCGCTGGCGAAGAAGGATGCCATCTCGTTCCAGGAGCTGCGTGATGAGAAGTTCATCCTGCAGCAGCCGAATACCTATCAGTACCGCCAGATCATGGATCACTGCGGCGAATATGGCTATGTGCCGGACATCGTGCTCTGTACATCGCAGCTCAAGACCATCAAGCAGCTGGTAGCCAATGGCAGCGGGATCTCGATGCTGCCGAACTTCGTCACGCGCATGGAGAAGATTTTCGTGCGCAAGCCGCTGGCGCCCTCGGTAGGCGTCAGCGTGTCGCTTTTCTGGGGCGGCAACAAGAATCTTTCCCGGGCAGATGCCCGGTTCATGAAATTCATGAGGGAATACACGGAAACGCAGGAATTCAAGCAGCATTTCCGTCAACATTGAAGAGGCAGGGAAAAACGTGCAACTAAAACGTCTGGAAGCGTATGGATTCAAATCCTTCGCGGATAAGATTTCCATTGATTTCGACAAGGGGATAACGGCCATCGTCGGGCCAAACGGCAGTGGCAAGAGCAATATCACCGATGCGATCCGCTGGGTGCTCGGTGAGCAGAATGTGCGCAATCTGCGCGGCACGAAGGCCGAGGACATCATCTTCACAGGCTCGGCATCGCGCAAGGCGCTCGGTGTGGCAGAGGTATCGCTGTTCTTTGCGAACGACGGCACGCTGCCCGTGGATTTCCGCGAGGTCGTCGTGACACGCCGGCTGTACCGCAGCGGGGAGAGTGAGTTCTACATCAACCGCTCGCGCTGCCGTCTCAAGGATATCTACAATCTGTTTGCCGATACGGGTATCGGTCATGATGGCATGAGCATCATCGGGCAGAACCGCATCGATGACATCCTGAACAGCCGGCCCGAGGAGCGCCGGGCGTTCTTCGAGGAGACGGCCGGCATCACGAAGTACCGCAACCGCAAGCGGGAGTCGGTGCGCAAGCTCACGGATACGGAGAACAATCTCGTACGTGTGCAGGACATCATCAATGAAATCGAAAATCAGCTGGAGCCGCTCGCGCGTCATGCAGAAAAGACGCGCATTTTTAACGGGCTCAATGAGGAGTACAAGAAGTGCCGGCTGACGAAGCTCGCCCAGGACTATACGCGCGAGAGCCAGCGCAAGCAGGATAACGATGAAAAGCTCGTGGCGGGCCGCGATGCAGCCGTGGCGGCAGATACGCAGGTCAAGGCAGTAGCGGCGCGCAAGGAGCAGCTCGGCAAGGAAATCATCGACTTCGAGCAGCAGCTCAAGAAACAGGCCGAGAAGAATGAAGCCATCCGCCAGAAAATCGAGGCAGCCTCGACGGAGATGGCAGCCCTCAAGGAGCGCCAGGAGCAGAGCGACGCGGCCAAAGCCCGCATCCTGAGCCGCCGGAGCAAGCTGAACCATGAGATCGCGCAGGCCGTAGCCGATATGGCGCAGTGGTCGGAGAAAGAAGCGCAGCAGAAGAAAGATCTGGCGCTGGCTGAGGAGCTGCTGGCCAAGGAGAAGGAGAAGGCCAAGAATATCGCCGAGCGTATCCGTGAGCAGAAAGAGGTCGACAAGGCCGCAGGCGAGCGGCGTGAGCAGGCCCAGGCAGAGCTTACGCAGAAGCAGCAGGAACTCGCACTTATCGAGCGCGATATCGAGAACGGCAGCGGCGATCAGGAAGCCCGCGAGGCCAGCCTGCAGGAGGCAAGGCAGCAGCTCCAGGAGCTGGCGCAGCTGCAGCAGCGGCTGCAGGCCGAGCTTGCGGAGCAGGACGAGGCCATCAAGCAGCGCATTGCTGAGCAGCAGAGCGCGCAGAAAGCACAGCGCGAAGCAGCCAGCCGGGCTGCCGGCTGCGAGCGACGCTGCAATGAGACTGTGCAGCAGATAAAGTCAGCGGAGAGCAAAATCCAGTTCCTCACGCGCATGCAGCAGGCCTATGAAGGCTTCGGTAAGGCGGCCAAGGCGGTGCTCAAGTGCCAGGAAGGCTGGCGCAAGGGTGTCGCTGGTGCCGTCGCTGAGCTTATCGATGTGCCGCGCGAGTATGTGACTGCGCTGGAGATTGCCTTGGGCGGCAACCTGCAGAACATCGTGACCGAGGATACGGATACGGCCAAGGCTGCCATCGCGTTCCTCAAGCGTGAGCGGCAGGGCCGTGTGACGTTTTTGCCCCTGTCGACCATTGTGGCCCGTCCGCCGCAGGCTATCAAATTCTCGGCGCAGGAGGGCGTCATCGGCTGGGCCAGCGAGCTCGTCAAGACGGAGGAGAAGTACACGAAAATCGTGGAGTTCCTGCTGTCGCGGACGCTCGTGGTCGATACGCTCGACCATGCACTGGCCCTGGCGAAAAAGCATAACTACAAGCTGCGCATCGTCACGAAGGAGGGCGAGCTGCTGAATCCGGGCGGTTCGCTCTCGGGCGGCAGCCGGCAGCATCAGGAGGCGAGCTTCCTGAACCGCAGCGGCGAGATCGAGGCGCTCAAGCAGAAACTGGCGGACGCGCAGGCTGAGCTGACGACGCTCAAGGCCGACCGTGCGGCGGCACAGCAGGCTGAGCAGCTGGCGGCCCGGCAGGAGGAGGAAGCCAGGGAGGCCCTCCATGAGGCCAACGTCCATCGTGCAGAGCTGCGCGTGAGTCTGGAGCGGCTGGCTGAGAACCAGAGCAGCCAGCAGCAGGCCGTGGCCGAGCTGGAGAAGGCAGCGGCTGAGATCAAGGCGACCTTTGCGCGCATCCAGGAGAAACGCACGCTGGCGGCCCGGGCCGTGAATGAGGCCCAGCGAGTCTTTGACGAGGCTGACCATGCGGCGGAGGACGCGGCCATTGAGCTGGAGGATCTCGAGCAGGATGCCGATGACCTGTCGGAATACATCCAGAAGCGTGAGGTCAACCGTGCGGTGCTCGAGCAGGAAGCCCTGCGCTCGCGCGAGTATCTGCTGCTGCGCAAGAAGGACAAGGAGCGCAGCGAGCAGGCGCTGCGGGATAACGAGGCCGAGGAGCAGCAGCTTGTCGCGGGCCTTGCTGAAAGCGTTACGCGGCTGGAGGAAATCAGCGGGCAGAATGCGAACTGGCAGCGGCTCTTTACCGAGGGCCAGGAGGCGCATGACAGGATCTATGCGCAGCGCATGACGAAGCTGACGGAAAGCCAGCAGGCCGACAAGGATGCGCATGAGGCAGCCAAGAAGCTCAATCAGGCGCAGGAGCATGTGCACAAGCTCGAAATCATCGAGACGAAACTCCAGCTGGCGCTTGAGGAGTGGCAGGAGACCATTCTTTCCGAGTATGGCCTGACGCCGGAGCGGGCGCTTGAGGAAGCGCTGGATATCGAGCCGCCGGAAGTCTACCGGCGCATGAAGGAGCTCGATAAGAAAATCAAGGAACTCGGGCCGGTCAATCCGAACGCGCTCGAAGAGTATGAAGAGCAGCAGAAACGTCACGATTTCATGCAGGGACAGGCTAATGATCTTATCGAGGCCAAGGAGAATCTCGAAAGCCTTATCGCCGATATGGATGAGGCGATGACCAAGCAGTTCAAAGAGGCCTTTGCCCAGATCCAGAAGTATTTCGGCGAGATCTTCGTGCGGCTGTTTGGCGGCGGCAAGGCCGAGCTCAAGCTGCTGGATGAGAATGATGTGCTCAACACGGGCGTCGATATCCTCGTGACCCTGCCCCAGAAGAAGCGGCAGAATCTCTCGGCCCTGTCGGGCGGCGAGCGTGCGCTGACCGTCATTGCGCTGCTGTTCTCGTTCCTGCGCTATCGTCCGTCGCCGTTCTCGGTACTGGACGAGATCGATGCGCCGCTTGACGAAGCCAACGTCGTGCGCTTTGGCTCGTTCCTCACGGAGTTTTCCGAGAACACGCAGTTCATCGTCGTCACCCACCGCAAGGGCACGATGGAGGCTGTGGATACCATGTATGGCGTGACCATCGAAGACGCGGGCGTGTCGAAGATACTGTCCGTAAAACTGGATGATATAAAATAAACGGAGGCAATCCATGGGATTTTTTGACAAACTGAAAAAGGGCCTGAACAAGACCCGCGAAAACCTGACGAATAAGATTGAGAAACTCGTCATCGGCTATGCCGATATCGACGAAGACTTCCTGGAGGAGCTGGAGGAAACGTTGATCATGGCCGATGTCGGCGTGCAGACGACCGACAAGCTCATGCAGGCTGTCCGCAAGGGCATCAAGAAGAAGGAGATTAATACGCCGGAGGATCTCAAGCCGTTCCTCGCCAAGGAAATCGCGGCAATCCTCAATAACGGCGAAGACACGACCCGCGTGGCAGCAGAAGGCCCGACGGTGCTGCTGGTCATCGGTGTCAACGGCGCCGGCAAGACGACCACCATCGGCAAGCTCAGCGCCTACTACAAGGAGCAGGGCAAATCGGTTATGCTGGCTGCTGCGGACACTTTCCGCGCGGCGGCCATCGACCAGCTCGAGGTCTGGGGCCAGCGCACGGGCGCCCAGGTCATCAAGCACGAGGAAGGCTCCGACCCTGCGGCCGTGGCCTTCGATGCCGTCAAGGCAGCTAAAGCACGTGGCATTGACGTGCTGATTATCGATACGGCTGGCCGCTTGCAGACGAAATCCAACCTCATGCAGGAGCTGGAGAAAATCAATCGCGTCATCGGCCGCGAGATTCCAGGCGCGCCGCATGAGACGCTGCTCGTACTCGATGCCACGACGGGGCAGAACGCCATCAGTCAGGCTGAGCTCTTCACCAAGGCCGCACCGATATCGGGCGTCGTGCTCACGAAGCTCGACGGCACGGCTAAAGGCGGCGTCGTCATCGGCATCAAGAGCCAGCTTTCCATGCCGGTCAAATGGATCGGCGTTGGCGAAGGCGTCGAAGACCTGCGCCCCTTCAACGCTGACGACTTTGCCAAGGCATTGTTCGAGGGCTGAAGCTAAGGGACAGAAAAAGAAAAACGTTCGATGGGAAGATTCGCATCGGACGTTTTTATGTATTGGAAGAGCAGGAGAAAAGATATGTTAATTGGCGAAGAAAGAAATAAAGTAGATCAGATATGGGATACCTTTTGGACGGGCGGACTTACCAATCCGCTGCTGGTGATTGAGCAGTTTACGTATTTGCTGTTCATCAAGCAGCTCGATGATATCGAGACAGAGAACGAAGCCAATGCGGCGCTGTTGGGCTTTGAGAACGAGGAGAAAATCTTTGGCCCGGACCAGCAGAACTATCGTTGGAGCAAGTTCAAGAACTTGGCTCCGGCAGTACAGTTTCAGCTTATGCAGGAGGAAATCTTTCCCTTTATCAAGAATCTGCACCCCGATGATGATGCGTCCTATACGCGCTTTATGAAGGATGCTACCTTCCAGATTTCTGCGCCAGATAAGCTGGCCAAAATCATCGAGGGTATCGATAAGCTGGAACTGGATGAGGAAGACAGCAAGGGCGACCTGTACGAGTATATGCTGTCGAAGCTGGCATCTTCTAAAATCAACGGCCAGTTCCGTACGCCGCGCCATATCATCGAGATGATGGTGGAGATGGCGGCACCACAGCCGACCGATACCATCGTCGATCCTGCGATGGGCACGGCAGGATTTCTGGTGGCGGCAGAAGAATTTATCCGTAAGCATCACGAGGATATGCTGCTGGATGATGCGCAGGCCCAGCATTTCAATACGACCATGTTCCATGGTTTTGATACCGACCCCACCATGCTGCGCATCGGCACGATGAATATGATGCTGCATGGCGTGCAGAATCCCAGCATCGACTATAAAGACAGCCTTTCCAAGCATAATCCCGATAAGGAACTCTATACGCTCGTTCTGGCAAATCCACCGTTCAAGGGTTCTCTCGACAATGAAACGGTGGAAGAAAGCCTGTTGCGCGTCACTAAGACGAAGAAGACGGAACTGCTTTTCCTCGCCTTGTTCCTGCGCATTCTGAAATTGGGCGGCAGAGCGGCTGTTATCGTTCCCGATGGCGTGCTCTTTGGTTCGTCGAAAGCCCATAAGGCGATTCGTAAAGAGTTGGTAGATAACAATAAATTGACGGCTGTAATCTCCATGCCCAGCGGCGTCTTCAAGCCCTATGCCGGCGTGTCTACAGCAATACTCTTCTTTACCAAGACAAATGCAGGCGGCACGGACAAGGTTTGGTTCTACGACATGCAGGCCGACGGCTACAGCCTTGATGATAAGCGCCAAGAGATTCCGGAAAACGATATCCCCGACATCATCGCCCGCTTCAAGAATCTGGAACAGGAAGAAGACCGCAAACGCACGGAGCAGAGCTTTTTCGTGCCCGTGGAGGAAATCCAGCAGAATGGCTATGACCTCTCCATTAATAAGTATAAGGAAATTGAATATGTGCCGGTGGAATATCCCAGCACGTCGGAATTGATGACAAAATTGGATAAACTCAATATGGAAATCAGCAGTGATATGGAAAAGCTGCGGGCAATGCTGGGACAGTAACATCTATGTGGTAAGGCGCAGGGCAGGTGGCGGTTGAATTGTCGATTATAAAAAATGCCTTCATAGAGAGATTGGAAGCCGTGAAATAGGTGGCTATTGTTCAGAAGTAGCAAAAGGTTGGTAAATAAATGAAACACGTTTTATTAGGTGATATTTGTGATATACAATCAGGTGGAACACCATCAAGGTCATGTCAGGACTATTGGAAAGATGGTGATATACCATGGGTTAAAATTAGTGATATTAGCGGAAAATATATAAAGGCAACAGAAGAAAAAATTTCTCAACATGGTTTAGATAATTCTTCGGCTAAACTCTTTCCCGCGGGTACAATACTTTATACTATTTTTGCAACATTAGGAACTGTTGGGATTTTGGATGTTGATGCGGCAACTAATCAGGCAATTGCAGGTTTGCAGTTGAAAGATAAAAGGGTCGTTAGAGATTTTCTTTATTATTATTTGGAATCCTGTAAGTCGAAGGTGAATGCTATTGGTCGAGGCGTTGCGCAAAATAATATTAACATGAAAATATTAAGGGCATTTGAAGTTCCTTTGTACAATGTTGATAAACAGAAAGAAATTGTAAAGAAATTTAATGTCATTGAGAACTTATTATGTCAATATGAGCATAAATATAATATTCTTGAACAACTTGTCAAATCACGGTTTGTAGAGATGTTTGGAGGTAATAAATATCCTATTCAGAAAATAGGTACTGTGGCTAAATTACAAGGCGGATACGCTTTTAAGAGTAAGGATTATATAGATGGAGGTATTCCACTTGTTCAAATAACGAATGTAAGTAAATCAACTCTAATTTGGGAAGAAAAAAATTGTGTACCAACTGAATACCTAGAAAAGTATGATGATTTCTGTCTCAACGTCGGTGATATAGTTATGGCAATGACACGTCCTGTTATCAAGTCATTGGATGCTGTAAAAGTAGCAATTTTAAACGCTAATGATACACCATGTCTATTAAATCAGCGTGTGGGGAGATTTATAATTGATGCTGACCAATTAAATCCAATATATTTGATGACAATATGTCAAATGGATGAATTCAAACAGTATGTTGAGTTGATGAGCGGAAATTCATTGCAGCCTAATATATCAAGTAAACAGGTAGAAGATTACGAAATAATTCTTCCTCCGTTAAACATTCAAAAACAATTCGCTGACTTCGTAGCCCTCACCGACAAATCGAAATTGTCCATCCAGCAAAGCATAGAAACTTTGCAAACGCTAAAGGCAAAGCTGATGCAGGATTATTTTGGATAAGCGAAAAGCCGCCTCCCGAAAGAAGCGGCGTTTCTCCCTCACGACTGACTATTGTCTGAGGTAGTGGTTGATTGCTGTGCTTAGAGATTCATCAACCAAAAAGTGATAAGGTTTGCAACGATGCTTGCTAAGACAGCAAAGCAGAAGTTGCGGATGAAAGTAGAGAAATTTCCCAAAGTGGAGGCACCTCCCTTCCGCTGAGGGGCGCACAGCGAATAAATTATAGCATTTTTTTGCAACATATGCTATAATTCTGTTAGTAGAGAATTTCTCAAGTGTGGGTAGCGGTACGGAGTGACTAACCGTATCGCAAGGGTCCGCTGTTGAGAAGGCAGAGAAGGCAGGATGATAATCCTGCCTTATTTGTGTCTTTGCAACGGCCATATAACCGTTTACAAATTAGTGGCGTGGAAATAGGCGAAGCTGATGCAGGATTATTTTGGATAAGCGAATCAGTATCGCATTTTTATAGGCGATATGCTATACTAGCTATAGAAGATTGAAGTTTGGCATGCAAGGCAGTGCTATGGTCTGACTCACCATAACGCACGGAGCCCGTATATCAAACAAAGAAGCCGCTCTTTTATTGAGGGCGGCTTCTTTGTTTGATATACGGGAATAAAATGTCTCCTCTGGGTCACATCGTTGAGAGGTGCGGGAAGTCCTGTTAGCTATAGTATACAGGCGTTTTTGAATAAATCAAGGTTAGGTAAAATTTTTGTGGTAACAGGGTGTACAATCAATATACCCATTTCTTTTTGAAGTTGCAATAATGTGTTTTTTTATGGTAAAATCTGTATAGCAAGAGAATAAGGCGAAGCGTGTAATCGCCGGAATAGCCTGTTGTTAGTGTGGTAGTTGACAATAGGCTTTTTTATATGGGATTTCTATATAGGATATATTGTTGGAATTTACGGTGTCGGAGGCTGGTGGGAAGGAACATAGTCGTAAAAGATACCGTCATCAAGGAAATAATGCAGTCCATGTTGCCGTTTTTGGATAATGCGCAGTTGTTGCAGTTACAAGCGGTGCTGAGTGATAGCTTGGCAGGATGATAATCCTGCCTTAGTAACCAGAGCCATTGATAAATGAAAACAAAAAAGAAGGACTTAACGCGTGCGAAGTCCTTCTTTTTCGTTATTTCCAATATGGGGAAAATGTTCCCGACGGATAGTCTTTGGGATGAGTCCAACCAACGGTCCCATCAGCCGTTCTGAGGCACATCCAAAAATCAATGCCCAGAGAAGCATCAGTCACTTCGCCTATATAAATGCCCCACGGTGAGTTGGGATTAGAATTGGTGAATCCTGAAATATTATAACCTTCCAGCCACCATAGCAGATGTCCGTTCCATAAGGCAAGATATGTTCCTTCGCCAGTATATTGGAGCAGATAAATTATTGTGCCGGGATATAGTGTTATGAACTCGGGGGTGGAGGCGTGTTCATATTTATAGGCCTTGGTGGTTTTTAGTACTTTGACTGCATGGCGGCTGGGGTGAGTATAAACTACACAGGAAATGCGATTGACAATCTCACCGGAAGAAATAGTACCGATTACTTTGGTGTTATTCGGAGCGGTGTAAAGGGTTACGGTGTTTTGAACTTTCAGTTTTACGTTGACAGCGGCTTCTGCGGGCATCCTGTCCCAGACTGTATAATTTGCCGGGGCTTGTTGAGCTGACACATATGTGGTTGTTGAAAATAGTAAAGCTGTAAGTAAGCAGGAGAGCTTTATAATCAGTTGATTCATATCATCACATCCTTATCCGAGTCTGCGGATACCAAACCACCTGGCTTTTTGATCCCAGAACAATTGGAGACGGAGATCCACGGCGAACTTACGCTGGTAACCATATTGGGCACCGGGGGGCATATACTCGTGCCTGCTGGTGAGAATGAACCGTCCAGTGGCATCGGCGTTCAGTTCTGTGCTGATTTGATGCCATTCGCCGGGGGTATATCCCATTTGTGCGAGGCTGTCGATAGAGACGAAAGTAACCCATTGGCCGTTATGTTTGCCGATAAGCCAATAACCGCAGTTTTGGGCATGTGCTCCTGCGTCAGCAATTATTTCGAAAAACTGCATGCTGGGAAACATTGTGTAGATCTTGCGGATTTTATAGCCGATACCAGCATTGTTACCATCGTAAGAGGTAAAGGAAAGGTAGTCGTGAGTTCCGTTGCGGCTCATGAGCCGTAGTACGCCATCCCGTTGCAGGACGAATTTTATGGCCTCGTCATCATAGGTTTCATTGAGAACACGGGTATCCAGATAGAGGAACGTTGAATTGCTAGGCGTCAGGAAACCTGTTTCCTGTGCAGAGACAGCCTGTGGGATGATAAATAGGCATGCCAATAACAGGATGCAGCTAAGTAAGAGTTTTTTCAAGATAAGCACCTCCTAAAGTGTTGAATCATAAATATACTTAGAGATTCGATTAGTAAAGCGAAAATCCTTCTGGTAGATTAAGAGATGGAATGTTTATTTATCGACAAAATTTGCGCAGTGGCGTTATAATAAATGTAACTATTTATTAAGGGGATGACGGCTATGGCATCGAATTTTGATTTTTTGACCGGTCAATCTGACTGGTCAAATATAGCAGAACGTGCGCATAAGGCGGAGCAGGGACTGGCGATAGCACCGGAGTTTGCGGCGATTTTTGCGCGTTCGGCCATGGAGCTGGGCATCAAATGGGTATATCATGCCGAGGGTATGGATACGAGCGACCCGTATAAATATGGCAAGGATAGAGAGCTGTTTGCTCTGCTGAAGGATAGAAGTTTTTGTGAAGTAGTAGGGGATGAAAAGCTGCTCCACATGCTTGACCAGCTGCGCCTGTTCGGCAATCGGGCCGCACATGGCGGGCGTCCGCTTACGCATGGGGATGGCGTGCTGGCGCTTAGAATCCTCTTTGAGTTTCTGAGTTGGATGGCCTATTGCTATACAGCAATTCAGGGCGAAATGGTTTTCGATGAAAGTCTTTTGCCCTCGCCTGATGATAAGGCAACGGTCAGTCAGCAGGAAATCAAAAAGCAGGCAGAGAGTATCGCGAAGAAAGATGCCGCTCTGGCGCAGAAACAGCATGAGCTGGAGGAAAAGAATCAGGAACTCGATGATATAAGGGCGAAGAACGAGCAGCTGCAACAGGAGCTTATTCGTCTGCGCAAGGAACGTCAGGCACAGGGCGAGTTCCATGTCAATCCCATTACGGAGGCGGAAACCCGCAAGCGCTATATCGATTATGACCTTGAAGCGGCAGGCTGGATAATCGGCGACAATTGCCGCATTGAGGAAGAAGTTTCTGGCATGCCTAATGCCTCCAATACAGGCTTTTCGGATTATGTGCTTTATGGCAGAGACCAGAAACCTTTGGCTATTGTGGAGGCCAAGCGTACGAGTTTCGACCCCGAGAAGGGGGCAAAACAGGCGGAACTCTATGCCAATAGCTATGAGGAAAAGTATGGCCGCCGTCCCTTTATCTTTATGACCAATGGTCTGCGTACGGTATTTCTCGATGAGCAGGGCGGGTATCCCCGCCGCGATGTGTCGGGGTTCTTTACGCAGGACGATTTGCAGATGCGCATGGACAGGCGCGGGATGCAGCAGACGTTGGCCGAGGTCGAACCGAATCACGACATTGCCGGCAGACCTTACCAGATTGAGGCGGTCAAGGCGGTGGAAGAGGCATTTGACCACAAGCGCAGGAAAGCGCTTATCGTGCAGGCAACGGGAACGGGCAAGACCCGTGTAGCCATCAGTTTGTCGGATGTGCTTTTTCGTGGCGGCTGGGTGAAGCGTATTCTGTTTTTGGCTGACCGTACCGCGTTGGTGCGTCAGGCCAAGCGCAGCTTTATGGATTTTTTCAGCAATGAGATTCCTATGGCCAGTCTGATGGATAGCCGGGATGATGCGGCGACGGCGCGGATTATCTTCAGTACCTATCCCACCATGATGAACGCCATTGATACGGCAAAGAATTCGGAGGGGCGCAGATTGTTTTCGCCAGCTGCCTTTGACCTTATCATTATCGATGAGAGCCATCGCAGTATCTATCAGCGGTATCAGGCGATTTTCCAGTATTTCGATGCCATGCTGCTGGGCCTTACGGCAACGCCGAAGAATGAAGTCGACAAGAATACGTATCGCCAGTTTGAGCTGGAGGCAGGCAATCCTACCTTTGCTTATCCCTATGATGAGGCTGTGGCGCAGGGGTATCTTGTGCCCTATGAGCAGTTTGAGCGTACCACGGACCTCATGAAGAATGGTCTGCATTATAAAGACCTCAGCGAAGAGGATAAGGCGCATTATGAGGATGTGTTCGGCGTGGCAGGTGACAATGCACCGGATATTCTGAGCTCGGACTTCAATAAATATGTGTTCAACCGTCAGACGGTGCAGATGGTCCTCAAGGATTTGCTGGACATGGGGCAATATATCGCTGGTGGGGATAAGTTGGGCAAGACCATCATCTTTGCCAAAAATCGCAAGCATGCGAAATTCATCGTGGATATTTTCCATGAAATGTATCCGGAGTTTGGCGATGCTTTCATTCAGCAGGTAGATGGCAGCATTGATTATCACGAGCAGATCATTGATGATTTCTGCACGCCGGATAAGATGCCGCAGATTGCTGTTTCCGTTGATATGCTGGATACAGGCATTGATGTGCCGGAGGTGCTGAATCTGGTATTCTTCAAGATGGTGCGGTCGTATAGCAAATTCTGGCAGATGATAGGCCGTGGCACACGCCTTTGCCCAAATCTTTTTGGCCCAGGGCAGGATAAGCGGAAGTTTTATATCTTTGACTATGGCGGGAACTTTGAATATTTCAGCCTGCAGGGCAACAAACTGAAGGAGTCCAAGAACCAGCCGTCCCTGGTGGAGCGCATCTACAATTTGCAGGCCAATCTCTATCTGCTGCTGCATAAGGACAAAGATGCCGAGCGACAGGCGTTTGCACAGGAGTTGTTTGAGGAACTGCATGGCAAAGTTATGGCCTTGGACGATGATAGTTTCCGCGTTATCCAGAATCGCCAGCAGGTGGAGAAGTATCGGGATAGGCGCAGTTGGGCAAGTCTAACGGCAGATGATGTGGCAGAGCTCGGTAAATATATAGCGCCCATCATACCTGCACAGGATGAGGATGTAATGGCCCGCTTCTTTGATCAGAAGTTGTACGGCATTATGTATGACTATCTGATGGCAAAAGATATTACGGTAAAGGCACAGCAGGTAGAAGAAACTGCCGATAAACTGAGTTCTCCGAATTTGCAGACTATTCCCCAGATAAAAGCGAAACAGCCCTTTATCCAGCAGGTACGTTATCCCGAATTTTGGGAGGATGTGACAGTGGACAAGCTGGAAACAGTGCGGACACAGTTACGCGATTTGCTGAAGTTCCTGGAAACTGAGAGCAGGGGGATTTATTACACCGATTTTGCCGATACGCTCATTACGGTCAGGGAAACGCATGCCGTTACGCCGGAGCAGACTTCGGAAAGCTACAAGAAGAAGGTCGAACGCTATCTGAAAGAACATCAGGATAATATTGCCGTGCATAAGCTGCGTACGAACAAACGGCTTACGGCTACAGATCTGCGGGAACTGGAACGCGTTTTGTGGGAAGAGCTGGGAACGCATGAGGATTATCGCAATCTCTATGGGGAATGTCCTGTCGGGCTGATGGTGCGTAAAACCGTGGGGATGGACAGAGCGGCACTCGAAGAAGCCTTTGCGGAATTCTTGCAGGCGAATCGTCTGAATCTCCGCCAGATTGACTTTGTGAAGCGTATCATTGACTATCTGGCCAAGAATGGTGAGATGATTCCCAAGGATGTTATGAAACCAGCTTTTGCGGGGATGAACAATGTTGCGAAATTGTTTGAAAGGAATAAAGATGAGGTTCGTAATATCTTTGACAAAGTAAAGGAAGTAACCAGCAACGGCAGTGAAATTGCATGATGGTGACGAAAGCATAGAAAAAGCCGGAAGGCTTGACTTGT
>NZ_VTOZ01000032.1:0-36111 GCF_008271345.1 Pseudoselenomonas caprae | reverse complement strand
GACACGAGGATAATCCTGATAAAGATGGTAGGAAAACCAATATTTACATTCGAGAAGCACTCGGCCAAAAAGAAGCCTTTGACCCCCTATTAGAAAGCAAATATCTAGATTATTGTTCCTACCTTGGCATTACCCCTACCAAGCGTGAAAAACTGACTAGGAAATACTGGACCCTATAATGTAAAACACCGCCCTTTCGAGCGGTGCCCCTGCCTTGTTTCGGCTTAGAAGGTTCTTTCGTAGGAAAGCTTCATGTTCTGGATGTCTGCCGTAAATTTCGCCCCCCGTGCAATCTCATCGGCGGCCTTCAAAAGCTCCTCCGGTGTGGGGCTTCCGCCCATCCGGCTTACGCTTGCGCTGGCTTCGATGTCGATGCAGGCTTTGTGGTTCTCCCAGTCGGTCTTTTCGATGTTGCTGTTCTGGAAAATCTGGATGTTGATGTAATCCTGCCCTGTGCGCTTGTTGTTCCACCCCATCGAGTTTTCTTCAATCTCGAATCCGTACTCGGCTGCCTTGCTGGTGATGATTTCGTTTACTTCCTGCTTTGTCATTTTGTTTTCCTCCCTTTCGGTTGTCTGTGTTTTCCCTTTCGGTATGTGTATATTCCCGTACTATGGAAGAAATAGCAAGTCATAAATGAGAATTATTTTATGTATACAAGGAGATTAATTCTATGGATTTTGAAAAGTCAATTCGCGGAAACAAAGCAAGGGAAAATTTCAATTCCGGCTACAATTGCTCCCAGTCCGTACTGCTGGCCTATGAAGATTATTTGCAGGAAAAAGGACTTGACCCTAAAACCGTATTGCGGATGGCATCACCCATGGGAGGTGGAATCAGCCGTCTGCGGGAAATATGCGGTGCTGTCTCTTCTTTATGTCTGCTAATAGGTTTAGCAGATGGTTACGACACACCAGATGATGAAAAGAAAAAAGCACTGTATAGTCAGGTTCAAAAACTTGCACTTCAGTTCAAAGAGCATCAAGGCTCCATTATCTGCCGTGAGTTGCTAGGCTTAGAGCAAAAACATGACCAGCCTACACCATCAAAACGAACAAAAGAGTATTATGCTGAACGCCCCTGCGCCGATTTCTGTGCAACGGCAGCAGCTATTTTTGAGGAACATTATCTACAAGAACTGTCTAAATAACCAGCACACCACGGCTGTCATATACTGATTCTCCGCTATCATTTCCGCAACGAATAGCACGGTCAAGAGCCATGATGAGGGCAATCGCCCCGTCAATCTTCTCCGTGCTTTTTGCTTTGTCTGCCTTGATGTTCCCTGCAGGGTCGGTGCGAATGAAAATGTTGTCCATGTTCCAGCGCAACACCGGATGACCTCCATGAGCAATCCGCTCCTCCAACACCAGCTTCATCAGTTCCTTGGTTGGTGGCGACATGGAGGCAAATCCCTGTCCGAAGGGAACAACGGTAAAGCCCATCCCCTCAAGGTTTTGCACCATCTGCACCGCCCCCCAGCGGTCAAAAGCAATCTCGCGGATATTGAACCGCTCTCCCAGCCGCTCGATGAACTTTTCGATATAGCCGTAATGCACCACATTACCTTCCGTGGTTTGAAGGAATCCCTGCCGTTGCCAGACATCGTATGGTACATGATCGCGTCGCACGCGCAAATCCACATTGTCCTCGGGAATCCAAAAATACGGCAGCACTGCATATTTATCGCTCTCATCCAATGGCGGAAACACCAGCACAAAAGCTGTGATGTCTGTGGTGCTGGAAAGGTCAAGCCCTCCGTAGCAGACACGGCCTTCAAGTTCATCTTCCGAAACTGGAAATGCGCAAGCATCCCATTTATGCATCGGCATCCAGCGGATGGACTGTTTCACCCACTGATTCAGGCGAAGTTGTCGGAAGGAGTTCTCTTCCCCAGGATTCTGCTTTGCTGAATCGCATGCAGCTTGCACTTTATCTATACCAACGGTGATGCCCAAGGATGGATTGGCCTTCTTCCAAACTTCTGGAGAAGTCCAGTCCTCATTCTCCTTGGCTCCGTAAATCACTGGATAGAAGGTATGGTCGATTTTCCTGCCCTCCAAAATATCCAAGGCCTTCTGATGAGTTTCGTAGCAGATGGACTGCGTATCCGTTCCCGCCGTAGTGATCAGAAAATACAGCGGCTGCATACGTGCATCGCCGGAGCCTTTGGTCATAACATCGAAAAGCTTTCTGTTGGGCTGGGTGTGAAGCTCATCGAACACCACGCCGTGGATGTTGAAACCATGCTTGGAATAAGCTTCTGCCGACAGCACTTGGTAGAAACTGTTGGTGGGTTGGAAAACCATCCGTTTCTGAGAGGCAAGGATTTTCACCCGCTTGTTAAGTGCTGGGCACATCCGCACCATGTCAGCAGCCACATCGAAAACGATGCCCGCCTGTTGGCGGTCAGCCGCGCAACCATAAACTTCTGCCCGTTCCTCCCCATCGCCACAACAAAGCAGGAGCGCCACAGCCGCCGCCAGTTCGCTCTTGCCCTGCTTCTTCGGAATCTCCACGTAGGCGGTGTTGAACTGGCGATAGCCGTTTTTCTTGAGGATGCCGAACAGGTCCCGGATGATTCGTTCCTGCCAGTCAATCAGCTCAAAGGGTTTCCCCGCCCAGGTACCCTTGGTGTGGCACAGGCTTTCAATGAAGGCCACGGCAAAGTCCGCAGCCCCCTTGTCGTAATGGGAATCTTCTGCCATAAATTCAGTCGGCTTGTAGCCGGTAAGTTTTCGCAATCAATCACCTCCCACAGAAAAAGGAGCCTTTCGGCTCCCCCTTCTTTATCCTTCGAAGGAAATGTTCAGCATCCCGCTCCCGGTCATGAAGTCGTTGCTAATGTAAGGGTCTTCCATGGTGGTTTCCCATGCTTCCTCGGTCATCCTTTTGACACGCTCAGCTCCCATCTTCTCAATCAGGGCCTTCTTGCTAATCTTCTTTCCCTCGAGTTTGTAAATCGTCTTCATTTCGGTTTCCTCCTTCGCTTGTCTAGATTGTCCTCTTTCGGTATGTGTATATTCGCTCTTAATGCGATTTATAGCAAGTGGTTTTCGGATAATTTCTGTGTATACTTCAACGAGAAACAGCCCCGAAGGGCTGTCCCCGGCTGTTGCCAATCTCAGTTGAACTTTTCCATCAGAATTGCGTAGGCTTGGTAGCCAAGTTCCGTATCCGGTTCCATGTCCCATCCCCGTTCGTAGTGAAGGATTGTTTTGCCGTTCGCCCGGCATTCCAGCTTGGAAATTCTGCCGCCGTCAATTCCGAATTCTGAACCTTCCTCGTAGTGCTTTACCCAATACTGAACCTTGGTGCCTTCAATCTCAATTTCGCCTTTGCTCCACATGGTTGCATCCTCCTTCGCTTGTCTGGTTGTTCCCTTTCGGTATGTGTATGTTCGCTCTAAACGAGGTTTATATCAAGCGATTTTCGGATAACTCTTGTGTATACATTTCAGTCCGTAGGCCAGCTGTATTCGTAGGCATCGCCGAGGATATTCTCGTCAAAGCCGAATTTCAGATAAGCCCTGTCCAGCGTTTCAAGGTAGTGGCTGGATGGAATCCCCAGCTTGCGGTTCTCATGCATGATGTAAGCCATCCCTTGGGTAAGCCCACAGCGGATGCCATGCTCATCCGTTCTTACGACTTTAATGGTCTTTTTGTAGTAGAAGGTCGGAAACCCCTCGTAGTGATCGAGGCTGTTCTCATCCTCTTCCGTAATCTGCCACAGGAGCACCGGCACCTTCTGTCCTTTTTCCTTCTCAATGGTGGCATAGGCTCCGGTCTTGCTTCCCTTGAACATCAGCCGCCATCCTTCAAGGATTCCTGTTCCTAAGAGCTTGGCCGTGGGGCATCTGAACGCCATCTGACCTAAGTCCATGTTACTGCCGTAGGCAATGTAAATCCTGCTTTTCATTTTCTTTGCCTTCCTTTCTGCCTCCGAAGGAATATCCCTTCTACCACCCAAAGCCCGCCGTGTGGCGGGTCAGTGGCTTTGTGGGGCTTTTAAGCCGAAGGGGTATTCCTGCCGAAGCGGAAAGCGGCATCGCCTTCAAGGTTCCTTGTGAGGATTTCCCTTGCGGTTGCAAATTCCTCCCCAATGAATCCAAGGCGCATCAGCCAAGTCCGCATCGCAAATTTGGGGTTCTCCCGCTGTGGTTCTTTGGGGCTTGCGGTCTTTACCTCCTTTGCCATTTCGGAAAGGGCTAGGCAAAGCTGAATGTAGCTTTTGAGTTCGCCTGCGTGAATGCCGCCCTTTTTATCTGCCGTGGGGTTGGCAAATTGGAAAAGCCGAAACTCGATGGTCCCTTTGGTGAATGTGGCGTGAAGGTTTAAGCAATGATACCGGCTTTCGTTGTAATGCTGATGTCTGCCGTAGCTTGCGCCATTTCCTTCGTACCAAATGTCTGCCAATGCCTGCATGGTCTGTGGCTTTTTCTTGTTGAGCCGGTCGAGGAAGTTCCGGCTGACCGTCCGGCAATAGCGTCCGAGGCGGTTTTGGTCAAGCCTCATGGCGGCGATCAGCAGGCTTTCGTGGCTTGCCATGATGTTGGCAAGATTCCGCAAGGTTTGTGCCGTGTGGTCGGCTTTGCCGATGTGAATGTGTACTCCGCACATGTGGCGGGGATTGCTTTTTGCTCCGGCGTGGCGAAGGTTGCGAAGAAGTTCCTGCAAGGTGGCAATGTCTTCGTAGTGCAGGATGGGCGTTACCAATTCGGTCTGTTCGTTGCCGGATTCTGCATCGATGCTGACATCCCTTTGGAATTTCCATTCCCTGCCCTGTCCGTCCCATGCGCTCCAAGTGTAGTAACCGTTGCGGTCTGCCGTGTACTCGTAGCGTCCGGTGCCGAAGTAGTCGGCGGCAACCTTGGATGCCTTTTGGCGGCTGATGCTGTACATCTCAACCTCCACCCCAATGGTCTGTTTCTTCATGTTCTCAATCTGCTTGGCGGTATTCGCATTCATCTTGAAATCCCCTTTCTGCCTTGTGGCCTGCTGTGTTTTTCCTTACTGTATATATCACTCTAGTGAGAGAGATTATCAAGTTAATAAGTGTGTATACACAGCGCACATGGGGGACTATTTTCCATTGTCTTCCGGTCGATGTTTCAGCAGATAGAATTTGTCGACCGAGGGGATAAGGGATAGGGACGAGCCGTTGTCCCAGCGGACTAAAATCGAGCCTGCATCATCCACCCCTCTTATCTCCCCAACGGTTCCTTCCGGCGGTGCCTGCGGTTCATCGTGCATTTCCACCAGCATCACAATGCGCCCCGGAGGGTAGATGGAGCGCAGCCGCTCCACCTCCTCTCTGCTTAGAAATCCCATGTTGTTACTCTTGCTCATGCTCAGCAACCTCCTTCTTTTTGCCGGACTTGAAGCTGGCGTTGCCGGAAAGGTTCGCCATAAGGATTTTCCGCGTTGCCTTGTACTCGGCTCCAATCAGCCCAAGGCGCAGGAGGAAACAGCGGAAGGCGTATTTCTCGTTGTCCACCGCTTTAGCCTTGGCGGTCACCCGTTTCTGCGTTCTTGCCATCTCGCAAAGCTTGCCGATGAAGTCCTGCGTTGCTTTGGCTTTCTCCGGTGTGACTTCGCCGTTCAGCCAGTTGAACATCACTTTATCTTCGACAAGAGTGTAGGTTGCTTCTTCGATGCCGAATGCCTTCTTGATAAGGTTCCCCTTGCTCTCCAGCAGATGGTCTAAATTCTCCAAGGCATCATCCGTGAAGGATTCCTTTGGCATGCTGATGGAAAGGTTGTCAGGCTTCTGCTCCTCAGTCGCCTGTTTTTCCTCCGGCAAATCCTCATGGGCTTCGCAAGGAAAGCCTGCCTGTTCCAAGGCTTCAAGAACATCCTCTACCATCTTGCTGTCGGTGCGGTCGGCAAAAATCAGGGTGCCATCTTTGGTTATCTCGAAGTCTCCCACCTGGTAGGAAAAACTTGGTGCTCCCAGATACTTGATTTCCCAACCTTCCAAAGCCTCGCTGACTACCTTCACCATTTCTTTGCGGCGGTTACCGCTGACGTTGTACTTTACTTCCATTTTCGTGACCTCCTTTGTGTCAACCATATCTTTTGGTAGTCACATATTCCCGTAAAGCGTAGGAAATAGCAAGTGATTTGTGTTGTATACAATCAAGTTTCCTTAGCGAAATGGGCAATGCCCATCATTACATAGTAGACACAGGGAAGTGCTACTCCATTGCCCCACATCTTGTACTCGGCACTATCCGTATGAGGATTTGCCAACCATTTGCGGATTTGGTTATCGGTCTTTGACTTCTTGGTGGTACCCATCACCTTGCGGTGGGTTTCAAAGACCTCACGCCAGAACTGCATTTCTTCCGCTGTGGGATTTTCCGTGCCAAGGTCACTGCACCACCAATCCGGGAAACCTTGAAGCCGACAACATTCCAAGGGAGTAAGCCTGCGGACAATATAACCTTTTTGCACTGCCCCTGGTCCTCTTGCCGTCATGGGTGGCTGCAATTCCTCGTCTATGGATGGAGCAAATTTGGCATTGGCTCCAGAATTAAAAGCATCCCTGCCAATCCCGCAGCATACCGCCGTTGGGTCTTTGTAGTCCCTGGACATCAGCGTAGGGGATTTTTCCTTTTCCACCTGCGTGTAGCAGCCTGTTGTCATGGCATAGGCTTCATCCTGCTGAACGATAGCCAGGCCACCCTGATTGGCATCCGGAGTATTGCCGGATGTATCTATGCAGCGGGATATGTTGGTTTCGTAAATGTTGTGGCGGGCGTTCTTCGTTCCCTCAGAGGTCAACCGTATATCTATGGTACTGACCACGGCGTTGAAATTATCTTTATCCGGCATCCGCTGCTGTCCTGCAGCATTGCTTGCGGTAATTGTTCCTGCCACCTCACTGCCATCCCAAAACTTTGTAACGAGCGGCTGATTATTGCCGCCTGTGCCATAGGTACTGGCTACCGTTGGGGCAACATCCAGCGGCCCCGTGTATCTGGAATCCATGCTATGGTTTTCATAAACTTGTGCCTGTTGAGTAGTTATGGCGGCAGGAACCACTCCAGCCCGAAGTGTCGGTGACTTTTCCTCCTCGTAGCCAATGCTGCGGCTCTTAGCTGAATGCTCCGTACAAAATCCTACGCTTACACCTTTGCCTGCCGTTCCAAGGCCAGGCGCAAGTTTTCCGGCAAAGCCTTGCCACGAGCTAAAGCACGATGCAAAATCCCCGAGCAGGCTCTCGGTGTCAAATAATATTTTGGATGCACAACCGCCTGCAAAATCTGCGACAAGGTAGATCCTGCGCCGCCTTTGTGGAACTCCCCAACCTTGCGCGTCCATAACACGGTACGCAATGCTCCATCCATCTCCCATGAGAATGTCGGCATAAGGCCAGCCAGTTTTTTCAGGCATAGGCACCGGGGGAGCCTGTGGTTCTTTGATGCGGACGATTTCCGTGAGGACGGATTGGAAGTCCCGTCCCTTGCTGCTGGAGAAGGCCCCGGTGACGTTCTCCCACACAATGAATCTTGGATATCTGCCATTTGTAGCCTCCCTCATTTCTTTAATTACTCGCACCGCCTCATAGAAAAGGCAGGACTGCTTTCCGTCCAGTCCTGCCCTCTTACCGGCAATGCTCATATCGGTACAAGGCGAACCGAAGGTGATGATGTCCACCGGCTCGACCTTTCCACCGTGTATCTGATTGATGTCTCCGTAATGCTTGACCATAGGCAGCCGTTTGGTTGTCACCCTAATCGGAAAAGGCTCCACTTCACTTGCCCATCTCGGTTCAATGCCAGCGAGGATTGCTCCCAACGGGAAACCTCCGCTGCCATCAAAGAGACTGCCCAATGTAAGTTTTTTCTGTTCTGTCATTGATTCAATGTCTCCTGCTCAAAATCCGTGATGCCCCTAGCAATAGCACGGGCGAACTCGTCCTGCTTGGTGCGGAGCAAAACCTCATCCTCGGCATTGTCGATAAAAGCCGTCTCCACCAACACCGCTACGGCATCCGTATTCGAGAGTACATACAGACCGTTTCTTCCTGGCTCTGCACCCTTAACGCCACGGTCTTCCGTCCCCAGCGCATCCACAATCTGACGCTGAATGCACTCAGCCAGTTGTTTGCCGTATTTGCTAGTGTGGTAGTGCCAAACCTCCGTCCCATTGGCTACGCCGTTAAAAGCATTGCAATGAATTGATACAAACACATCTGCGTCAATGTTGTTCGAGGCACAGACCACCTCATACAAATCATCCGACTGCAAATTGCCGGATACAGAAATGCCGGCCTTGGTGAGATGCTTCTCTACAAGGTCGGCGATATTCTTTGCCACATCACATTCTCTAAGTCCCGTTCCGCTATTGACAGCACCGGGGTCAGGGCAGCCACAAGGGGCATGCCCAGGATTCAGAAATACACGCATCATGATTCCTCCTTCGGTTTAGGAACATCAGCATAGGAAATCTTCTCCCCATCCCGTTCCACATACACATCTGCAAAACTTCCATCATGGGCATTGGCGTATCTTGCCACCGCCACATCCACAAACTTCGGCTCCAATTCCACACCGTAACAGATTCGCCCTAACTGGTCGCAGGCGATAAGCGTTGAAGCCGAGCCAAGGAAACCGTCCAGCACAAGACCATTAGTCTGGGTGCATTGCTTGATGAGATAGGCAATCAAGGGAACCGGCTTGCTGGACGGATGACCACACCCCTCAGTTTTCGAATCTTTGATACGGTCAAACTCAAACACAGTGGTCTGCTTCTGATCGCCATACCAGGTGTGTTTGCCGTCCTTGCGCCATCCCCAGATAATCGGTTCATGGATATACTTCCAGTCAGTGCGTGTCAAAACGAGCCGGTTCTTCTTCCAAACCAACCCTGCCCCAACTTTAAAGCCCGCATCCTCATAAGCGTCATGGAAGATGCGGGCTTTTGCCGTAGCGTAGAAAACATATATCGAGGCATCCTTTGCCATGGCTTCATGGAAACAGCCGAAGGCTTTGGTAAGGAATTCGTATGCCTCCTTGTCGGAGAGGTCATCGTTCTTGATTTTGCCGGATGTGCTTTCAAGATTCACCATGTATGGCGGGTCGGTGCATACCAGATTTACCTGTTCATCACCGAGCAGACGCTGGTAGGTTTCCGGCAAGGTAGAATCACCGCAGATAACCCGGTGCTTGCCAAGGTGCCACACATCTCCTGCCTTGGAGATACACGGCTTTTCCAGTTCCTCGTCCACATCGAAATCATCCTGTTTGGCATCATCATCGGTTTCAAAAAGGTCAGCCAGTTCCTTTTCATCAAAACCGGTCAGCCCCAAATCGAAGTCCATGCCCTGCAAGGCTTCAATCTCGACACGGAGCATATTTTCATCCCAGCCAGCGTCCATGGCATAGCGGTTGTCGGCTAGGATGTACGCTTTCTTCTGTGCCTCTGTGAGATAGTCCACAAACACACAAGGTACTTCAGCAATATGCTCTTCCTTGGCTGCCATCAATCTGCCGTGCCCAGCTATGACATTGAAGTCTCTGTCAATAATGACCGGATTCACAAAGCCAAACTCCCGTAACGATGAACGCAGCTTGGTTATCTGCTCCGGCGAATGCGTCCGGGCATTGTTGACGTATGGCACCAACTTGTCGATAGGGACAAGCTGCATATCTGTAGTTGTTTTTCCCAAGAAGTACACCTCCTCAATGTTTCATCCTTGTGCGAAGCAAACGCTCCATCACATCATCCTGCGGATTGGCTCCGCTGTATCCTTCCGAGCAGTTTTCCTTCACCACCTGGTAAATCTGATACCAGAGCTGATTGGCCTGCTTCATGTACTGCAAGCTGATGTTCACATAGGGCGATACGATAGCCGCCCCAGTCGTTGGATGCTTGGCAAGGAATCCATAATTGGAGATGGCATCCTGACATTGAATCCAGCGGGACACGGTCATGGCGTAATGTTCGATAAGCTCAGGGCTGACCAGTTCGGCACATCCCCTTTCATTCAGCCAGTTCCATGTCTTTTCGTAAATCTCCACAGCGTAATTTTCCTGCCCGTTCTTCTGAGGTGCTTTGAGGTACTCCTTGGGAGAGGGCATTTCCATGCCCTTGAGATTAGCCGTTGGCAGCACCGTCACCTTGGCATTCTTGCCTTCGCTGATTTTATCGACAAGAGCTTTCTTCTTACGCCCGGCACCTGCTCTGGCGCCGCCTCTGTTCGTTCCGTCTTTGGCCATTCTCATCACTCCCTTTCGGCCTTTGATTTCTGGATTTTTCAAACGTTTTTCAAACAAAACCGGCTTTTTTCAAAGAAATTCACAAGCCGACATTATCGCCGTAACCCCCCATCGTATCGGCAGTCAGCGAACATTGGAAGCCGCTCGCCCTATTCCCCTGTTTGAAAAACGATTTTTTCGCGTGAGGGCAGGTGCCGGACGGGCATCTGTCTCCCCGTAAAGATTATGACCGCCCCTGCCCCCTCAGTAAATCCTGCGACTCCGCTTGTGAATCTTCTCATGGCAGCTGATGCACAGGCTTTGCAGATTGCTCTCATCATGGGTGCCACCATCTGCCAAGGGCAAAATATGATGAACCAGCTGTGCTGCTTTGTACTTGCTGTGGCTCTGGCACAACTCACAAAGTGGATGACGACTGATGTACCTGTTCCGAATCCTTCGCCACTGCTCATCGTACCTCTTGTGATGGTCATAGCCACGGGCAAAGTGTTCGTAGTGTTGTTGCATCATCTTCCGATGGTCTTCGCAGTAGCCGCTCTTGTGGTCAGTCAGCTTTGGGCATCCGCTGTATCTGCAAGGGCGTTTAGGTTTCATTGGCATGGGCTTCACCTCGATTATTGTCAATAGAAAAGCCCCGGAAGATTTCTCCTCCGAGGCTATACCTCTATCCTTTTTTGCTGACTCTATCATATCACGCCTAGAGTCTGGAATTATAGTGAATTAAAGTGAATTCTTGTGCACTCTTTAGGATTTTGCCGCCAAAATCTTCTCGACTGCCTTCAAGGCACGCCCATGCATGATGTGAACCCAGCGCAGGCTGAAATTCATATCCTCAGCCAAACGTTCCCATGACTTAAAACTGAGGTAACGCTGTTCAAGCAGCATCTTTTCATTCTCGTCAGGCACCTGCTCTATCGTGTGACGGATGTCGCGCTTTAAGTCCACCAGCCTGTCAATAGCTGCACTGACCGCTGCCTCATCATCGATAATCTTGGCTATGACCTCCTGCATGGAATGCGGGTCATGCGTGGCACTTCCCGGCATGTCATTGATGATGCTTGTGGCCTTGGTCGCAAGGTCACGCAGGGAACTAATCTGTTCCAGCTTGTCATTAATCCTGCGGTCGATGTGAAATGCCTGTTTGAGATATTCTTTTGCTGTCATAAAAAGCTATGCCTCCTCATGTAAGATGTGCTTTCACGGCATCGATAAGATTCTGCTGGGTACTGCTCTTACTTTCCAAAGCCGCAAGGACATCGGCATCCACCGTACCTTTGCATACGATATGGTGAATGGTTACAACATTCTTCTGTCCCTGCCGCCACAGTCTGGCACAGGTCTGCGCATACATCTCAAGACTCCAGCAAAGGCTGTACCAAATCAGAATATGCCCGCCTTGCTGTATGTTCAGTCCATGCCCGGCTGATGCTGGGGAAATCAATGCTATCTGGATTTTACCAGCATTCCAGTCCTCGATGTCCTTACAGGACTTCATTTCCCTGGGCTTATAGCCAAGATGCGTAAGCCGTTCCATAATGCGTTCCTTGTCATGCTGATACCAGTAGGCTATCAGGACGCTCTGGCCATTGGCTTCTTCGATGAGGTCTTCCAGCATATCCAGCTTGCGGTCATGGATTTTTACAAAACCATCGCTGGCATACAGACCACCGTTTGCCATCTGTTGCAGCTTGCCGGAAAGCACCGCTGCATTGGCTGCATCAATGACCTCACCACCGATGGCCAGTACCAGTTCTTTCTTCATCTCATCGTAGAGTGCCCGCTCATCAGAATCCATCTCAACCTCATGTTCTACCGAAATCTTCTCCGGCATCTCAAGGTAGTCCATCGACTTCATGCTGATGGTGATATCCGAGATGCGCTCGTAAATCTTCTGCTCTGCACTGGGGAGTGGCACGTAATCAAAGACCACACCAGTGTATGGATTCATCGCTCCGGGCTTGAAGTACGTTTCACGAAACTTACCGATGAACCTCCCCAGTCGCTTTCCCTGATCAATTATGCCGACCTCTGCCCACAAGTCCATCAAACCTTTAGGCACCGGGGTGCCAGTCAGGCCAACCATCCTTTGGATGAACGGTCTGACTTTTTTTAATGCCTTGAAACGCTGAGCCTTCCAGTTTTTGAAACTGGAAAGCTCATCTATCACCACGAAATCAAACGGCCACGGCATACTGTTCTTCTCCAGATAATCCACTAGCCACTTGATGTTCTCGCGGTTGATTACATACACATCGGCAGCTGTGTTCAGTGCTGCTATCCTGCACCTTACATTACCGGTCATGACCGACATCCGCAGGAACCTTGTGTGATCCCATTTATCCTTCTCTGTCGGCCAGACTGATGTTGCAACCCTGAGAGGTGCTATGACCAGAGTCTTTCGCACTTCAAAACTGTCAAACATCAGGTCAGCTATGGCACTGAGTGTTATCGCAGTCTTGCTAACCCAAGCCCATATCCAGCAAGAGCATGGCAATTTTGTGACTCTTCACATATTCGATTGCATATGCCTGATAATCATGCGGTATGAACTTCACGGGGCATCACCTCCTTCCGGCTGCCATCAACGCTTTCGTTTAACTTTTTCACCAGATACTCGCCATCCACATCTGTAAGTTCGCTGTACCACAGACTGGTGAAAAACCTCACCAGTTCCCGAAGTTCAGCGTTGACCCGTGTATTCTGCGGATTCCTTTTCTGTGCCTTGTAGGCCGCTCGGTAGTCCTTGGCCGCCTTGACGATGATGGCACTGGCGAGATTTTCCCACTGTCTTACATGAACCGCCACCCTCAATCTCCCCTTATCTGCTGAAGGATACCGGGAATCTGTTCCGGCTCATCCAGTACAAATACATCAAAGCCCAGTTCTTTCAGTTGTCTGTGTCTGACTGCCTGTATCGCTCGTGGCTTTTGACCGGGGCGCTTCACCTCGACAAAACCAATGCGGGCACCAGGCAGGAGAACAATCCTGTCCGGTGCGCCATTCCAGCCCGGAGCCACCCACTTGATGCAGCGACCGCCACAAACCTTGACAGCCTTTACCAGTTTCTGCTCGACCTGCTTTTCCGTCATCAGCTGCGCTCCTTTGCATACAGCGGCCACGGCTTGCCGTTCAAATGACGGATGCTGTCCCAGCTGACACACTCGGCTGCACCGCCCTTGAGTCTCGTCCTAACGTACCTCGGATAAACCTTCTCTACGGTAGCCGTGGCAGGAATGGTGGCTGCCGTATTGCGGTTGGCCTGTGTTGCTGTGTCGCATGCGCCCACGCTCTCAAACTCCACCTTGTCCCCCGGCTTGATGGTCTTCATCATGGAATAGACCTCGCTGAGCTTCAGCGACTGTACTGCGTCAATGTCTGTAAATGCTTTATTCATAAGGCTTTCCTCCATATGGGTGCAGGAGGGTGAAGGCTATTCCTATTCCTTTATATATATAAAATTGAATTTTAATTTTATATAGCGTATAAAGTGTAATTACCTTGCACCGTCCTGCACCTTTTACCAAAATCGATAAAATTTATAGGCTAATGAGCCATTTCGTCCTTCACCGCTTGCACCTCACGCACAATTTGGTGACGGATTATTCATCAAAGGCAGATTTTAAGGAGACCCCCTTAAAGACCATGCCTTTTTTAGTCTTCTGCTTTTCAAAGCCATAGTTAATCAACGTATTGGAGAACTCGGCGGCACTGCGCGTGAACTCCCCTACCCTCTCGCACCAGACACGGTACTCCTGGTACAGCTCGCCGGACTTAGCCCTGCAAGTCTCACCGGTGTCGCAGCACTCCTCCATGAATGCACTCAGCCAGTTGTTATCGCTCCTGTAAGCATCAATGGCATCCTGCACAATCTTGGGATTGGTCAGCTTATGCCCTTTGGCAATGACGCGCTCTGCACCTTCAATAATCCAGCTGAGTACCGCAGGGCCAGCTTCTTCTACCAGATAGTCGGCATAGTTCTTGCGGTCGCTGCTCTTTTCAAAGACCGCATTGAAGGGAATCACGATAAGCCTGCGCCACGTGCCCTCATCCATAGCACCGACCTTTGGCAGGTGATTGGTATAAAGAACCGTGGAATGGCTCGGCGTAAAAGGTGACGGGTCTTTGAACTTCTTCTCGCCCTGGATTTTATCCGTAGAAGTAATCTGCTTCAGCATCGAGGTTGAAAGCCTGGTGCCCTCCTCCAGTTCCGCTGCAATGACGAACCGCCTGCCCTTCAGCTCAGTGACCTCCCACTTCACATTGCGGCGGCAGCCGACAATCAATGCATCGGAAGACAGCGCCCAGCTGTAGGTGCCAAGCACACGCGCGATGGTGTTAAAAAATGTGGACTTGCCGTTGCGCCCTTCGCCATAAGCGATAATAAGTGCCTCGACATAAACCTTGCCGATAGCCGCCAGCCCTACGACATCCTGAACATAATCGATAAGTTCCTGATCGCCACAAAAAGTCTTCTGCAAGGCATCCTGCCAAAGTTCCGCGCCTTTGCTACCGGGTTCACAGTATGTCACCTTCGTGATAAGGTCAGCCGCTCTGTGTTCCATTTTGCCCATAAGGCCCAGACGCAGGTCATAGGTAGATTCTGGCGTGTTTAAGAGGAACTCATCTTTGTCGAGTTCGGAATGCTCCACGAACAGCATCGGTTTGGATGCCTCCATCGCCGATTTGATATAGCGCATATCCCTGCGCTTCATCACAAAGGCAAGGTAGCCAAGAGCCGTCAAATATTCCCCAAACAAGCGAATCACATCCGCACCAGAGTCCTTTGGCGGCTTTTTGCCATCCAGGTCATCTTCGGACAGCCCTGCATTGATAAGCGCCTGCTTGGTCTGGAATACCATCAGCTGCGCATCGGCAAGCTGGAGGTCAAGGAACTGCTCCGTAGCCCCCACGGCTGACTGAAAGGATTCTTCCCAAATAACGCCGTTGTAATGCAGGAAATCTGTGGCCTGATTAAATTTCAGCTCATCACCATATTCAGATGCCAGCACCTTGGCCTGACCGATATCGCTATAATCCAGTGGCTTAAGTGACCCGGCTGGCCCTTTAGGCAACACGGCATTGTACTCATCCGGCGGCACATACCCCGGAGCCGATGCCACCTTCCTCGCAAACTTGCCTGCGCTGTTCCAAATCTTATTCAGCTCCGCATCCGAAAGCGGTGGGTCGCATTTATCCGCTTCAATCCGGAATATCGCCTTACTCTCCTCGCTGAAGCCAAAACGCATGACCACCCTGCCGGCGTAATGGCTGAGAGTAGAGTTGCGCTTGCCCTGCGGAATCGTGCCAACCGGTGGAGCGTTCCTTGCCAGAAACTCCTGAATGTCCATCGAGCCTTCATGCCAGATGATATCCTCCACTTGGACTTCGCTGCCATAGAGGAATCTTGCAGCATCTAGCGCACCACCATCGAAGAACGGATAGTGCTGATGTATCTCCTGCTTGAGAGCTGCACACTCTGCACTACCCGTAATTTTCTTATGTGGAAACAGCACATGGTAACGTGGTCTGGCAGACTTGTCGCCCTTCTGCTTATTGTTATGGCGGCTGGGAATCAGTACGAAATCCACCTCGCTGAACTCTTCTGCAAACTGCTCTGCCGAAATCCAGTCTACCGGTACATCCGAGTGGTCGTTGTCGTTATCCATGGCATCCACATCGCATTCCAGGAAATCATCGTTGCTACGGTGGTCATTTCTGAACAAGCCGCAGGTATGGTCTTTTCCCACGGCAACCACCAGATCAGCGATGCTCCGGATGACGAGCTTATGCGGATAGGAAGTATTGCGCTCCTGCCCGCATACATCTGCCTGATATAAAGTAAACTCCCTCAAATCCCGCACCTCCCAGCAGATTCTTCTGTCTGGTCGCAGATTACATCAATAGCAAAATCTGCCGCCTTCATCAGAGCGGCGAATGCATTCTCACCATCAAAGGCAAGCTCAATGCCAACGGGTCTGTTGCGCTCATCCTTTACCGTGCGAACCAGAAAGTTACTCTGGCCGCAGTTTACCAGTTTCAGATACACACGACTGTTATCCCCACTGAAACCATTGGCGCCGACCTCTATGCAAAAGTCTGCATCACCTTCACTGACTGTTTTGCTGACGGTCTCCACACACTGCCCGTTGAGACACTTGCAATCTTTCCCTACTTCGTACATTTGATGTCCTCCTCATTGAAATACCGAACCAGTATGCCCTTCTGCTGCGCGCTCCTGATCTCCGAGCGCATCCCTTCCGAGATGCGGTCACCGCAGACCCAGACCTCGTCACAGCGGGAGAGCATTTCCTCGCCGATGCGAAGGGCCAGTTCACGCTCCGTAGCTTCATCTACGAACTGCGGAAGCATGAGCGTCACGGCCAGCGGTGCACGCCCCTGCTCGGCTGCGAATCTTGCATAACGCCTTGCGACTTTCGTATTTGCCTCAACATCGCCGCTATACGGACAGCAGATGTAGGCAATCGGTTTCTTACTTTGCTCAGTCACGTCAATCACCTCGCCTTCAACATATATCCGTGGTAAAACAGCTGTTTGTCCGGTTTCTTCTCAAAAAATTACACTTCATTTAATAGCCTGGAATTCTTGCAACTCCGCAAAAAAAATATCCGCAGCAACCGGAAAATTCCTCGGTTTACCACGGATACAGAGTGAAGGCAGACGGAGAACAAAAAAGTTATCCGTCATGCCGGAAAATTAAACCTTTTACCACGGATATATGGTGAAGGCAAACAACAACTGCTACGGAGGACTGTCATGAACAGAGCAAGAGACCAGACCAAGCTGATGCCAGAACACATTTACAAAGTCAAACGGAGGAAACGCAATGAAAAAGAACGATACAGATGCCCTGGTCGCAGGGCTGAAAAAAATCAGCGAGGGCTTTGCACTTGTCGCAGATGCAATCGCTGGCGCGGAAGTGGTCAAGGAAAAGACCGCACCGCCTAAAACGGAGCCGAAAGCAAAAGCCGCACCCACGCAGCCCAAGGCAGAAAAGACCGCCGAGGAAATTCCCTTTCAGAAAGTGCGTGGCACCCTGTCCAGCAAAGCAGCCCAGGGACATGGTCCGGAGGTGAAGGCGCTCCTGCACAAGTACAATGTGAGCTGCCTTACCGAGCTGGAAGGACATCCGGAACTCTTCGCGGCCATCATTAAGGAGGCCGAGGTGATTGGCGATGCCTAAACACGCAGTCTGCTCCGCATCTTCCAGTGCGCGATGGATTGTCTGTACAAGGTCAGCCATCCTCAATGCCGAGGTCGCCGACCGTGGCAGCCCCTACGCTCAGGAAGGCACGGAAGCGCACAGCTTGTGTGAATATCTGCTGAAGAAGGTTTTGGGCAGGCCAGCCAACGACCCTGTATCTCATCTGTCTCATTACAGTCAGGAAATGCAGGACTGTGCCGAAGGCTACAGGGATTTCGTCATGGAACAGGTCGAGGAAGCTAAAAAACTCTGCCATGACCCGTTCATCGGCATAGAGCAAAGACTAGACTTCTCACGCTGGGTGCCGGAGGGATTCGGAACAGGCGACTGCGTCATCATAGCCGATGGTCTCCTGCAAATAACGGATTACAAAAACGGAGTAGGCGTGCTGGTTAGTGCCACGGAAAACAGTCAGCTGATGTGTTACGCCCTTGGGGCACTCGACACCTTCGGTATGCTGTATGACATCAAGCAGGTCCGGCTCACCATCTATCAGCCAAGGCGCGAGAACGTGGACTCCTGGGAAATCTCCACGGAAAAGCTGCTGAAATGGGCAGACACGGTACTCGCCCCAGCAGCCAAATTGGCTGTAGCTGGCAAGGGAGAATTCCAGGCTGGTGACCATTGCAAATTCTGTAAGGTCAAGGCCACCTGCCGGGCACGTGCCGAATACAATCTTGACATCAGCAATGATGACTTTCAGGAACCGGCAGAACTTACCAACGAGGAAATTGCCGCCATCCTGCCCCTGCTGGACGGCATAGTGTCCTGGGCATCTGATGTGCAGGAATATGCGCTCCAGCAGGCATTAAGCGGTACTCACTATTACGGCTACAAATTGGTCGAGGGTCGTGCCAATCGGAAATATACAGACGAGGACGCTGTGGCCCAGGCAGTCCAAAAGGCTGGCTATGACCCCTATGAAAAAAAGCTCCTTGGCATCACTGCGATGACCAAGAAGCTGGGCAAGAAGCAATTTGAAGAACTTCTCGCAGGTCTCATCATAAAACCACACGGGAAGCCGGTGCTGGTCGCAGAAAGCGACAAGCGTCCGGAGTACAATACAGTCACAAATGCTGACTTTGAACAAACGGAGGAATAAGACTATGAAAGCACCTACTACTGTTGTTACCGGCAAGAACACTCGTTTCAGCTATCTCAATGCCAATGAGCCTAAGGCACCTATGGATGGGCATGGCGCACCGAAATACAGCGCAAGCCTCATCATCCCCAAGTCCGACACGGTAACTGTCGCAAAAGTCAAAGCCGCCATCAAGGCCGCTTACGATGAGGGTCAGGGTAAGCTGCGCGGAAACGGTAAGGTCGTGCCCAAGCTGGAAAGCCTGCACACGCCTCTGCGCGATGGTGATGAAGACCGTCCGGGCGATGCAGCGTATGCTGGCAGCTTGTTCATCAACTGCAGCAGCACACGCAAGCCTAAGGCATTCGATGCAGACGGCAACGAAATCATCGACAGCTCAGAACTCTACAGCGGTATCTACGGCAAGGCCATGATTAACTTCTACGCCTACAACGTGAATGGCAACAAGGGCATCGCAGCCGGGTTCAACGGTCTGAAGAAGCTCCGCGATGGTGAGCCGCTTGGCGGTGCCAATGTAACGGCAGATGCCTTCGATGATGACGATGAGCAGGATGACGATTTCCTGAAATAAATCACGAAATTAACCTTACACAGGGGTGGTGGCTGGTGCCGCTGCCCTTGCTTTTTAAGTAGAAAGGACATGCACATGGAAAATATCAATACCCTGGAAATCGATATTGAAACATACAGCGATATCGACCTTGGCAAATGCGGCGTGTATCGCTACACAGAATCGCCCAACTTTGAGATTCTTTTGTTTGGTGTATCCGTCAACGGTGGCTCTGTTGCTGTCTATGATATGGCCTGTGGTGAACTGCCACCAGAAGAGATTCTATCGGCTATCGCTGACCCTGCCGTAACGAAATGGGCGCATAATGCCAGTTTTGAACGCATCTGCTTATCTGCGTGGCTGCGGAAGAATCGCCCTGACCTCTTCCGTTCCTATGGCAGCCCGGACGATACCGTTGGCAACTACCTCGACCCAGCATCATGGAAATGCTCCATGACGCTTGCCGCCTACAACGGGCTTCCCCTCGCCCTCGATGCTGTCGGTGCTGTCCTTGGCTTCGAGCAACAGAAACTCAAAGAAGGCAAAGACCTCATCCGTTATTTCTGCGTCCCCTGCAAGGCCACAAAAAGAAATGGAGGCCGCACCCGGAATCTTCCGGAACACGACCGCCAGAAATGGGAACTGTTCAAGAAATACAACAAACGTGATGTCGAGGTTGAAATGCAGATAATGGAACGCCTGCAAAACTACCCTGTCCCGGAATCCGTCTGGAACGAGTATCACATCAGCGAAAACATCAATGACCGTGGCATCATGATTGACCATGCACTGGTCGGTAACGCTATCCAGATAAACCTGCAGTCCCGTGATGAACTTATGGCTGAAATGTCAGCACTGACAGGTTTGGAGAATCCGAATAGTGTCACCCAGATGCAGGGGTGGCTTGAAAGCCAAGGAATCCACGCCGACAGTCTAGGCAAGAAGGATGTGGCTGCGCTTATCAAGACAGTACCAGACAATGTTGCTGAAGTCCTCAAGCTCCGTCAGCAAAGCTCCAAAAGCTCCGTCAAAAAGTACGAGGCTATGCAGAACACGGTCTGTGCCGATGGCAGATGCCGTGGAATGTTCCTCTTCTACGGCGCATCACGCACCGGACGTTTTGCAGGGCGCAATATCCAACTGCAAAACCTCCCCCAGAACCACATGAGCGACCTAGCAGAAGCAAGGGAACTTGTCAGACAGGGTGACTTCGAGATGCTGAAACTCCTCTACGGCAACGTGCCGAATGTCCTCTCCGAACTTATCCGCACAGCTTTCGTGGCCAAGCCCGGATACAAATATGTGGTCAGTGACTTTTCAGCCATTGAAGCCAGAGTCCTCTCCTTCCTTGCCGGAGAACAATGGCGGCTGGAGGTATTCGAAAATAATGGTGACATCTACTGCGCCAGCGCCAGCCAAATGTTCCACTGCAAAGTCGTAAAGCACGGCGAGAACGGTCACTTGCGACAGAAGGGCAAGATTGCAGAACTGGCACTCGGCTATGGCGGCTCTGTTGGTGCCCTGAAAGCTATGGGGGCTTTGGACATGGGTCTTAGCGAAGAAGAACTTCCCAGCCTGGTTGAGAAATGGCGCAACTCCAATCCGCATATCACCGACTATTGGTGGCAGGTAGATGCAGCCGTAAAAAACGCCGTCAAGCGACACATTCCCTCCTCTGTCGGCAACATCCACTTCTCATGGCAGTCCGGCATGCTGTTCATCACCCTGCCCTCCGGGCGCAGGCTATCCTACGTCAAGCCACGCATGGGGCTCAACAAGTTCGGCGGCGAGTCCGTAACCTATATGGGCACAGACGGACAAAAGAAATGGAGCCGCCTGGAATCTTATGGCCCAAAGTTCGTGGAGAATATTGTTCAGGCAGTCAGCCGTGACATCCTCTGCTATGCCATGCGAAACCTTCGTGAGCAGTTTATCTGTGGACATGTCCATGACGAGCTTATCATCGAGTGCCCAACTGGCGTGGACTGCGAGAAAGTATGCAAGATTATGGGGCAAACACCGCCGTGGCTGCCAGGCATTTCTCTGCGAGCAGATGGGTATGAGACGGAATTTTATTGCAAGGACTAGCTTTAAATGACATCAAAAGTCATCATCATCTTCATCGGTATTATTCTCATACTTAGCAATTAGTCTATGATAGTATTTCTCGATATTCTTGAAATTATCATAGACTTCCTTTACTTTTTCCTTCCAAAGACACAGAAAATCGTGGTAAAGCTCTGGTGAAGATATCGCGAGGTCAAAATCAAATGAATAAAATGTTCCAAATTTCACTAATTCACCATTATCATCTTTAATTACCTGGCAACTATTATTGTATATTTTTTTTATAAATTCAATATGTCTATTTAGAATGAATTCTTGATTGTCCCCATCTTTAACTCGTAAAAATTCGTAAAATTTCTTACCTCCTTTTCTGATATGTATAAGGCCATAAAAAAAGCCATTAGCAAGTTCCTGTTTTGCGTAGTTATTGTCTGTAAAATTTATATTTACATTAATCTTGGAACGTTTTTTCAAAACGTTTTCAATTATCAACTGCATCCTCAATGAATCTGGTCCATATGTGTACATATTGGATGGCTCACGATTAATTCCATATTTTTTCAGTGTGCTACCATCAGTTATTATATATTCCCAATCCCCATATCCTTTCTTCATAAAGTTCCAATATAAGGTGTCGCCACTTTTACCATCGAAAATTGATTTAAGATACGGAAGTATTATGAACTGCTCCACCTTATCTGGGGCTATATCGTATAGCATAGATAATGCGTATATATCTATGTTCATTTTACCTTCTTTTAAATCTATTTTCCTTCCAAGTTTCTTTATTATTTCATCGCTTTGTCTCGAATAGTATTCTGCAAAAAAATATTCCTGAAATGATCTATGTAAGAAATGGTAATATCCCCCCTCTTCATACATCAAACAAGTACTATGACATACATCATATTTGAAATTCCTTAATTTCATTCGGCATGAATCTATATGTTCTATTGATTTAATTTTATCATAAAAAATTTCAAAATCTTCTTGTCCGAATTTATAAACACCTTTTCTGTATGATTTAGCACAAAATTCACTAAAAACATTTGTGAAATCATCTGGATCAACCACACTCCTAAAAGCCCGCCTATACGCTACAGGCTTGGAATTATCATGACTGCGCAAAAGCGTTGCATATGCTTGTTTATAAAAACGATGTCGCTTTTCTGGAATTTCCGCAAAGAATTTATAATTCATAAGCATAATCGTTAAAAGAAGCGGATTCCTTGCGAATTCTTTATGAGTTCTGAATAAACTTTTATCTAAAAGTTCTCTAAACTTCTCCTTTATACTTGGCTCATTAGGAAAATATACCAACTTATCAATTAGTTCCAAAGCCTGAAGCTTATTAAACGGCAACATATCCATAACTTTAAATCTCGGCATGTTCATAAAGTCAAGGAAGTTTCTTGTAGAAATGACGTACTGACATGACGTATACCTATCTGCGAATTCATCCAGTTGATGTAAAAATTTATCTATAAATTCTTCTTTTATCTCATCTAAACCATCCAATAAAAGCTGGCATTTCCCATCTTCCAGCAATTTGCAGAAGTATTCCTTTAAAAAAGACTTATCAAACTTATGAACAGAATTCCACATCAAGTCATAAATATTATCAAACTCATCTCCAAAATCTCTCAATGTGACAATAATAGGGAATTTTTCAGTTCTTGAATTTTTTAGCGACTGCAAGAACAAATGACGCATCATCATGCTTTTGCCTATACCACCCATTCCTACCAAAATTATAAAAGGTGAACTTTCAGCAAGCTTATCTAATGTAACATTTTCAATAACGCTTTTATTATTTTCTATAGCACGACGATGATTCCTAATTTTATTACAAACAAAGAAATCATAAAAAGGCTGCTCTTCATCAGCATAAAGCAATGTGTATATCTTGGAGAATTTCGCCTCTGCCTTTTTCCTATATACAGGGAATTCCACAGCTGTAGCGTTAGCATATTCATTTGCTACTACATCATTTGCACGGCCACCATGCTCGACTAATTCCTTTATTTGATTGACAAGAGCGTTTATGAAAGCTTCAGCATCCACGGATTTTTCGTTACTAACACCAAAACTTTCTGCCAGCTGACTCAATTTATCCTTTTTTATCTTTTTTTGCAATGCATCGAAAACAGTATCATGCTCAAAGCAATCAGCCATCTTATTGAGATAGACATCTGCCGGAGATTCACCTGTATATATTTTCCTCAAATAGCTAGGGTCGTCACATACATCATCATCATCCAAAAGAATTGTAAAGAAGTACCTTGCTGTCTTATGCTTAGATGTTACGCCTTTCAAGACGCTCTCTCTGTCATGATAGAACTTCTGACAAAAAGTACTGTAAGTTATTAATTTGCTCATAAATTACCTCAATTTCCTATCATTCCTACTATTTTCCTATTATTTTCCTATTTTCGTTCCACGACAGTCGTTTTGTATTGGCGTAACATAGAGTCATCACAAACATTCATCCTAACTAATCGCTAAGAACAGTCAGAAACACCAAGGCCATGGTTGCTTTGGCGTTCCCTTCTACTTATTAGCAGATAGATTTAGGTTGAATAGATATGTTATTCAGAAATAGCGCTGAAGGCCTTCAGTGACGCATCACATTTCTGAAGCATGTGAAAACTGAATAGTGAACCCAGTCCAATGCGTGGGCAGGTCACATCTTCCGAAGCGGAGCCTTTGTCGGGCAATCCGTTCCGGGTGACTAGCCACGCTCTTCTAGCCATTTCGGACTCCGCTTCCTGCTAGAGCAGAAAGCGAGACCAAACATGTCCGAAAAGATTAATTACAGTACCTCAAACGTCAAGTACAAAATCACTCCTATGCCCGTAACAGATGGGCCGCGCTACGACCATCCTGACATCAAAGGTATCGCCTATCGGAAAATCGGTGCTACCAGACAGCTGTGCTATATGGTCAAAGTTCCAGAACACCTTGCTACCTTTGTGCCTGCCTACGATAAAAAATTAAGTGATCACGAACTCTATTCAAACCACTGCATTGTTACCAGCGATAAAACCGGCAAGGCGATTGTGTGCGACCACAAAAGCTGCTATGGCTGCCCAAATGCTGGTCGCTTGGATATGTATACCCATAACAAATCTTCTATAGAACAGATGGCAGAACAAAACATCGAAATTGGCACTCTCGACAGAACGTCCGATGAAGCAATCACCAAACAGCAAGTCCAGGAATTACTCACCGACTTAAAAAACAAAAGCAAAAAGCTTTACAGTATCTGTCAGTTGCTCCTCCTTGGCTATGAAACAAAAGAAATCACCGAGAGACTCAATATTGCTAAATCCAGTTACTATGATAATCTAAAACGAATAAGGACTATAGCTGAAAAATACATTTAACGTCCCCATTTTTGCTGGCGAATAAACAGCCCTATCAGTTAACATAAAATGTTCTAACAGGGCTGTTTATTGCATTTATCAGGTTGCTGCCTCATGTATATTTAAGCACTTCGTCAACGCACCCTTGCAAGTCCTTTTTTATGTCACTTTCCCAAAATCGTAGCACTACCCATCCTAATTCAGTTAAAGCATCATTAACCTCACGATCCCGTTCTACATTACGCGTCAATTTTTTTACCCAAAAGTTCTTATTCGAAGCAATCTGCTCTCCGGGGTTAGTTTCATGACCATGCGCATGCCAAAAATCCCCATCCACAAAAATAGAGATTTTTTGGCGCATGAGTACTATATCCGGTGTCCCTGGAAGCGTTTTCAAATTTTTACGATACCTAATGCCTTTATGCCATAGAGCCAGCCGCAACATTTTTTCAGGCTTGGTATCCTTCGCACGGATGCTCTGCATATTATGTCGTCTTTGTGTTGGTTTTAGAACATCCATGCAAATTCACCATCCCTCAGGATTTATCAAGAACCTTGAGCATATTATCCGCAATAGCATGAATAACCGGAACTGCAACCGAATTACCGAACTGCTTGTATGCCTGGGTATCACTCACAGGTATAATATAGTTCTCTGGAAAGCCCTGTAATCTGGCACATTCCCTAGGTGTTAATTTCCTGGGATTTTTTCCCTCTTGGCGAACCAGAATTTCCTTACCATCCTTATAATATCTGGCGGGGATTGTATTCGTATAAGGGCTTTCCGCATCCACCAATCCAAAACCGAAGCCATTACCTTTCGCTATATTCTTGCGTCTGCGCCTCTGATGTCCAGCCCAAAGTGCATCGGAAATGGTGTACTTTTCATCAGTATCTTTTTCTAGGATATCCCCGACAGAAACCGGATTACAAGGAGGTACCGGTGCTTCAAAATCATCGTAATTTGGAACCTTATCCTTTAGAAATCCCACTAAATAAACGCGTTCCCTATGCTGAGGCACACCAAAATCCTTAGCCGAATACATTAGTATTTCAACATGGTAGCCCAAGTCAGCTAGTGTGTTCTTAATTACTTCGATAGTATGCCCTTTGTCATGGGATAGCAGATTCTTAACATTTTCCAGCAGAAATGCCTTTGGCTTTTTAGCTTTCATAATCCTGGCTATTTCGAAGAACAACGTTCCTCTTGTATCTTCAAATCCCAGTCGAAGGCCAGCGCGGCTAAATGCCTGACAGGGGAACCCCCCTACCAGTATGTCATGCTCTGGCACTTCCTCAGCTTCAATCTGCCTGATGTCTCCAGCCGGAGTATCGCCAAAATTTGCTTCATAAGTCTTAACGGAAAATTTGTCAATTTCGCTACTGAAGACAGGGCGCACACGACCTGTTAAATGGAATCCCAGCCTGGTACCTCCAATGCCTGCAAAGAGGTCAATCATCGTATAGTCAGCGTTTTTCACAGATGCAAAGGGCACTGTCTCTGGAAAATTAAGTATGCTAGTCAATTCCAATGCAGACGGTGTACTATCACCACATTCCCAACGCCGTATTGTACGGTCACCATACTTCGGCATCCCAACTGCATCAGCCAGTTCCTTCTGAGTCATACGCAACCGCAGACGCTTGGCTTTTATAAGTTCTGCACTATGATTTAGCTTTAAAGCTACATTTTGTGTTATAATAATCATGTCCTTTCTATAAGAATCTTAATTATCAAGTGTCAAAACAAGGTCAATCTGTCCTCTTATTGACACTATACAATTTTTGGGAGGGTTAGTCAATGGCAGAAGATGTGAAAACAGGCCATTTAGAAAGAGAAAATATGGAAGCCAGCTCCTGGGATAATGTGTACTGGTATGCCAGAATGCTAGTTCAGACAGACCAATTCGGGGCTTTCGGTACCCAAAAGTCTAAGCAATTGAGTGAAATTGCCGGTAATATCGAGAATATTCTGTCCACAAAACATATGAACACAGAAGAAAAATATCTGGTATGTAGGAAAATCATCAAAGAGGGTATCCTTGCCGCCTATAAAAAGGATACCAAGGCATATGAAAAAGGTGAATATTTTGCTGATGCAATGGAGCATAACACCCAATCCATCAGTGATATCATAGCTTTCTTGATTGCCGTAAGGTATATCGTACTTCCTACCAACGAAGCAATGGACCGCATACCTGATGATGACAAGAAATACTGCAAGGAAACCGCAGGCTATATTCTTAGCACCCTTGGGCCTGAAAAAGCTGACCGCGTTATTCTTGAATGGGACAATCTTGGCACCAGAGGTTGTCTGTCAGCCGAACGCAACGAAATCATCAACGAATTTGCGAAACTTAGAACAAATCTGAAGCAGATGCGTTTCCAGCACACCGCTGCTGACGAAAATATCGTCTTGACTGCCTTCATTCAAGAATTTGAACGACGCGTAGGCCAAAAACGTAAAAGACGTGCTGGCGGTAGTCTGGAAGACGTGACCAGTTTCCTTTTTGATTATTACCATCTGCCTGAATGCGCAAAACCAGAGCACTTCCAAGCAGACATGGAGGTTGACAAATGGTTCAAATGCAAAGATGGCTGGATTATAGGTATCAGTTGCAAGCGAACTCTCAGGGAACGCTGGAAGCAGGTATCGTCCGCCGACATGAACAGTATGGCACGCCATAAAATCAAGGCTATCTGGCATTTAATAACCTATGATAGCGATCTTAGCGATGATAAAATTGCATTGCTTGGCGCACAAAATCACAAATTTTACCTCAGTAGTGACAGTCCAATTTACCAAAGAGCCGCCAACCATCCAGTCATGAAGAACTATGTAGGTTCTCTGGGTACTATCATCAGCGACATTTGTGCCTTACAACAAAACGACTTTAGCAAAGTAGTACGCGAAGCGCAAGCTAGATACACCGTCTAAATATAATAGAGGCAATCCTTTTTCCCATCTCTCAAAAAATGGTGGAGCCAGAAATCATAATCTGGTTCCACCATTTTTGTGTTCAGCGTAATGCTCCGGCCACCTTCCGTAGGAGCATATCTATATTATTCCTGCAATACACAATTTTCCTGCCCCGTCTCTTTGCCCGTTTGACCACTCTATACCACTGGGCATGTGACATATAGTCGGTCTTAAACACGACCACATCTGCCTTGTCGATTATCTTGGCATCAAAACCCTTGCTGTCAACCGACACGCAGGTAAAGCCTGGTGCCGCCTTCTTTACTTCAGCCTGCCAGTTGGGTGGTCCGCCGAATACAACCGCCTTGGCATGACGTACTATATCGATTTGTGCTGTCGTGTAAACAGCTTGCTTTTCATGCAGCGTATCATCTGCGGCAGCATCATCCTCAGCCAGCAGGGCTTCAAGCACCGCTACCCGTTCCTTGGTGGCTTCCAGTTCTTCTGCCTGTTCGTATTCATGGCGTTTTGCCCGGTCGATTTCCTTCTGAGCTTCGTTGAGTTTCTCCTGCCGCTGTTCCAGAAGCCTAGCCTGCTCATTGGCTTTCGATGTCAGTGCCGCTATCTTTCTGTCCAGTTCCCTGTAACGCTCTGATTCCCTTACGATACCGGCATATCGCTCAATGACACCCACAGCCTCATGGTAAAGCCGCGAGAAACTCCTGATCATCAACCCCATGATAAAATACTTGTTGATATCTTCTGCCTGAAAATCGCCACGCGCCATGTGCATCCGCATTACATAGAATATGTCCTGGATTTCCCGCTTTGAAAACTGCTCATTTTCATAGGCACTCATGGGCACATTGTCCAACTGAGCAAAGTCCCATAATATCTGGAACATCCCAAACTCCGGCTCTTCAATTGGCAGGTTTTTCCCCAGTTCTGCTACGCTGTGTGCATTGCCACAGACCCGCAGAGTCAGATGCATCAGTTCATCCAGGTCTTTTCCGGTGCCCTCTTCCTCTACAGCCTCATGCAATATTTCTGAGAACGGACGTAAAAAAGCCACATCCTTGTCCACCACAGCCGCCATCGCGTGACGGTACATTGGGTCATCCTTTTCCGGATTTATCTTGTATTTGTCACAGAAATACAGGAACACCGCTACTGCATCATGCAGAGCATTATCTTCTGAAGCATCGAAGACATTAGTCGCTTCGAGTGCCATGCCTATCGGCATATTCACTCCATGAAAACTCTTGAAGACATTGCTCATCCGTTTCCACGCCCGTTCTGATGCTTGAAACAGCTCTTCCTCCAACGCCTTGTCTGTTTTGGCTGCAACAATCAATCCCAAAGCCTTGATGGCATTCATACGAGTCACAATGCGGCTACCAGTAATGAAGCGGCTTTGAAAATGATCACTTTCCTGAGCCTTGGTGAAGAAAAATTCCTTATTGGCATCATATTTCGGATGGATAAATCGCATCATCTTCTGACTGCGAGCGAATGCACACGCCAGCAATGCGTCCAGGCTCAGTTTAGCAGCCGGCTTATAGACGGGAAAAAGTCTCTCCCTACGCTTTAATTCTTCTATGTCAACGCCTGCAAGCTCTTCCATTGCGCTTTTCTCAGCAAAACTGTACAGGCGCTCAATTTCTTCCTCGCTCAGCTGGGTATCAAATCCTTGCCGCATCAATTCTTTATCTTCTTCTTGAAGCATAAAACACCCCTATCTAATCCGTAAGTCGACACACTTCTCCAAATACGCAACCATCGCACTTAGGCTTCTTCCCACACCGTACCTTGCCATGCTCCAGCAATGCCCAGTGATACCAGCCGTACATATCGGCACTATGCTCTATTCCCTCTGTCAGAAATGCCCTCCGCTCATCATCTGTCTTGAAGTCATAGCCCAACCGTTCCAATAAGCGCCGAGTATAGGCATCCAGCACGAAGGATGGCATACGGAAAGCATATGTTAGAATGGCATCTGCCGTCTCTGCACCAATCCCCGGAAGTGACAGCAACTCCTGCCGCACTTCAAGCAACGTCTTTGCCTGCACTTGCTCCACCTGATAGCTATAGCCCTTGAACCATGCCGTCAAGGCTTTTATATATCTGGCCTTGGCACGATAGAAACCGCAGGAGCGGATAAGGGGCTGCAGTTCTTCCTCCGTCAAGCTGTCGATATACTCCGGTATTAGCCGTTCCCCCAGCTCAGCCACCGTCTTTTCCACATTGCTCCAGGCAGTGTTCTGGACGAGTATAGCCGTAATCATTATGGCGCAGGGACTGCCCGGCCACCAATCCGGCTGACCGTAGGCAGCTATAAGCCTGCCATATATTGCCTTTGATGTCAGCATTTCTGTAATGCTCCGTCATACACCAGTTTTGTCCGCTCATCAAACAGTACCCACATGATTTCGTCGAATGCCTCTGGGTGCTCATCAACGACTGCCCTAACCGTCTGCACTGCAATTTCTGCTGCCTGCTGTACCGGATAGGAATATACCCCTGTTGATATTGACGGGAAAGCCACACTGCGAATACCTTGTTCCATGGCAAGTTCCAGCGAGTGACGATAGCATCCAGCTAGTAGTTCTGATTCACCATGACTGCCACCATGCCAGACCGGCCCTACTGTGTGGATGATGTGGTCGCATGGCAGTCTATATGCCTTGGTGATTTTAGCCTGTCCCGTCTTGCAGCCATTCAGCACCCGGCACTCTGCCAAGAGTTCTGGTCCAGCGGCTCGATGTATTGCTCCATCCACGCCACCGCCGCCAAGCAGGCTCTCATTGGCGGCATTGACAATGGCATCAGCATAATGCCTTGCCGTAATATCTCCCAGTTCTGTTCTTACGATTGGCATTAAACCTTTTTCCTTATAAAATTCATTCCTTTCTTTTTTTAATTCATCTGCATCCTTAAGTAATAATCTTTCATAGGACGTATTCCCTGATTCAGCATAACTTTCTGCATCCTTCTCTATAGTAAAAATTTCTTTATCTTCCATTGAGTACGCATACAAAAGATCATAATAATCCCCATTATTTCGCCACCACTCTACATGATCCCTGTAATTTTCGAATTGCCAAAAATGCCTAGCTTCGTGCCTAATAGTCTTTTTTCCATCTTCAATGTTTTTCACTCGCTTAACATTAATAGCTATTTTATACTGTTCAAACTTCGATATAGCCGTACTATCAATCTCACCCAAATAATCATACTCACATACCAATACCGTTTTTAAACCTTGTTTCATTTTTTCCAATTTCAGTTCGTTATTCAATAATGCTTCAAAATCCTTTTTTTCGTCCTCTGATAGATTCACGACTACCTCCACAAATAATTAAATTACGACTTTATAAAAACATGCCTATAACATATTCAAATCCAGTAGCACTTTGTCTGTCTCCCAAGGGGAGATAACAGTATAACCTATGCCAGCCCCATCCAGAACAGCCTTAATCTCCTTGTCTTTCACCTTGGCACGCTCCAGATTGGTTTCCTTCCGTCCATCGATGCTGATGAATTCGTCATTCCGGTGGAGCAAATATTCCACATTGTCAAACTTGGCATGCTCATGCAACACCAGCTGGTCAAATAGCTCGTCCGGCGTATTGTTGTAGATGATATTCAGCGGCAGGGGCGAATCACAGACCGCATACTCCACGCCATACCGCTCCAGCGTCTTCAGCCGATGCACCTGTTCAGCAAAAAGATACAGCTGATTCTGCACGATGTCCGTGGCATTCTGATACCAAAGCCACTTGGCGTACTCCCCTACCAGCTCCGTCTTATGCCCCTTGCGCTTCAGCTTCGAAAAAATATCTGCGGCGATAGTGCTCTTGCCAATACCTGCACCGCCGTAAAAGTTCAGTACCTTCAATGTAAATCTCCTGTCCGTTCTTAGAATTTTACAATAATCATTATACACCACAGAAGGGCTGTTCTCTACCCAATATAGAACAAAAAGGCTGCCCAGCATATTGCCAGACAGCCAACCAAATCCCTAAATTTTAATTACCTCTGCCACCACGCCGCTTTACATCCATATCAATCTTACGCATCCAACATGGCGCCAGTGGTTCAGAGCAGTTACGTACATGATGGATAGCTTCCTCTAGAACTTCATAGTTGAGAGCCGTCCCTTCCTCATCGCACTGATATGTGGCAGCACGGTCTGCCCGGATGCCCATACGCCCAGCAACTTCAACGGCATCCATATTCGCCCCCAGGAACAAAAATTCCCATCCATACTTTTCCTTCTGCCGCTCCACCATCTGCTTGACCTTCTTGTAGGTATACCGCCGACTGGCATTTTCCATGCCATCGGTGGTGATGATGAACATGGTCTTCTCCGGCCTGTCCTCATCACGGGCATACTTGTGGATGTTGCCAATATGGTGGATAGCACCACCTAAAGCGTCTAACAGAGCTGTACAGCCACGGACAAAGTATGTGTCCTCGGTCATCGCCTGCACCTTCTCCATGGGCACCCGGTCATGGATGACTTCGCAGGTATCATCAAACAGCACCGTAGAGACAACAGCCTCCCCCGACTCCTTCCGCTGCTTTTTGATGAGTGAGTTGAACCCACCGATGGTATCCTTCTCCAAACCGCTCATGGAGCCACTCCTGTCCAGAATGAACACAATTTCAGTTAACCCTTTCTTCATTGAAAACGCCTCCTTATCTTTGATAGCTTTATTCTACCTAAGATAAGAGGGCGTTTGGTCGCCTGTCATGCGACATTTCAATGTGTCATGCCTGCGGGTTGTTGCGGATGTATTCATTCATACCGGTAAGCATTGTGTGGAGCGCCCTGCGGTCACCATTGATATTTCTAATATACTTTCTCCACCGCCGCAGTACATCCTTCAACGGCTCATCAAGATAGGAATATGCTTTATCCCTTATCCAGTCTGGTATACCATAGGCTGCTTCAGCGATGCTGCCTGTAATGGCTGCCAGCGTATCGCTGTCACCTCCAAGGGATATGGCATTGCGTATGGCATCCTCAAAGTCCGTGCTTTCCAGAAATGCGATTATGGCCTGTGGCACTGTATCCTGACAGGTTTCATTGAACTTATAGTCAGGGCGAATCTCATCTAAGGTGCAGGACAAATCGTAGCCGTACTCCTTCTCGATATGTTCCTTGACACGCCGTTTGCATTCTTCTGGGTCATCATTGATGGGCTTTCCATAATCTATATAATATCCACCAAAGTTAAAGCGATTCATAAATATGGCATCGGCTGTAGCCATAGCCCCTTTAATGCCCTCTGGATGGTTATGAGTAACCTCCGCAGATAACCTTGCTCCAGCTCTACCATTTGACGGCCACATTCCCGTTCTGGCGCAGAAACCGCAATCCATCACCCAAGCACAGGGTGAAACACGCATGGCTGAACCATTACCAAAACTGTTGTATGGCTCACGATTATCCGAAAACAGCCATGCTCTGAACCTGCCACCATAACCTGCATCTGGATACATACTGCCATATTTCTTCATGGCATCAATAAAATCATCCTTTTCGCCGCCATTCATAACAGCTTCAGCTACGGCACAGGTCATAACCGTATCATCCGTAAAGAAACAACCATCTCGAAACAGCGGGAAATCCTTTGTCTTGATATTGTTCCACTCGTAAACAGACCCTACAATGTCACCAACAATTGCTCCCAGCATAGCAATCACTCCTGTTCCTTTGATGATTCTATTTTAGCAAAGGCCTATGCTGGTGTGGTCGCCTGCTATGCGACAAATCAGCAGCCGAGTAGTGGCTGCTCGAAAGCAAAAAGCGTTTCGTTTATGGTGATGATATCAAACTCACTACGCTGAATGAAATATTCCACGATTATATCTGTCTTACTGCTGTGGGACAGCGCATAACCAGCCCGGCCGATAAAGTCTTTTGTCTCATCCAAATTCAATTCCAATGCCACCGCAAAGGCCAGAGCCGTGGACTTGCTAGGCTTGTAAGCAGGGTTATTGCGGATTTTTGAGAAGAGTTTGCGGTCGACATTCGCTTTCTTGTATACCTCCGGGTCAGTCTTGCCCTTGGCATCAATAAGCCGCAGCAATGCTTCTGAGAAGGTATCATCCACTTCATTTAGCAAATCTTCCAAGGAACGTTCCTTAGGCTTGCTCATCCACATTGGTATATCGATATAAGCATCTTCAGCAGGTGGTTGCCCTGCCGTTTCAAAATTCCTACGCCTATCACGATAATCCCCACGATACTCTTCATCTAGCAGTTCCTCAATATACCTCTCGTCAATGAAGCTCTGCACATCATCAAACAAGCTGCTTGATATCTTGAATGCCTTATGGTCAAAGACCACCAGATAGACATCCATGTCATGATCAGTCAAAAATTCACGGATGGCTTGAGTTGCCACAGCTATGGCAACTTCCGAGGGGCAACCAAATACCCCAGCCGAAATAAGCGGGAAGGCTATTGAGCCGCAGCCATTTTCTGCCGCCAGCTGTAGGGAGTTGTCATAGCAGTTCGACAACAGTTCCCGTTCCCCATGCTCCCCATCTTGCCACACCGGACCTACCGTGTGGATGACAAACCTGGCATGGAGATTAAAGGCTGATGTTATGGCAGCCTTGCCTGTAGCAATATCACCTATTTTCTTCCGTGCATCCAGCAGTTCTGTTCCTGCAACCTTATGTATAGCACGGTCAACGCCTCCTCCCACGATGGGGCGAGGATTAGCCGTATTGACGATGGCATCTACCTGCATTTTCGTTATGTCGTTGCGTACGATTTCTAATGGCATTATGCTCCCCCTTCATAGCTGTACCGTTTTATCATCACAATATAAGCTTGCATCTCAATCAAAATTCGAGAAACAGACTATAGTTTCGCTCTCGTATCTGAATTGAGCTTAATTTCAGCGACAATTCCTTTGTGGTCAGACAGGGATTTATCCAGATTCCACTCCGATACAGTAATATCACCGGCACCTATAAAATTCCGTGATATAGCAATATGGTCGATGCACTCCTGCCGACTTCCCGTGAGCAGGGCGATTTTGTTACGCATGAAAGATTCCCTAAGTGTCTCCCTGCCAAAGTTCGTAAAATAATAGTTATCGGCAAAAGAACAATTAAAATCCCCGCAGACGCATATGTCCCCCCATTTTGACAACCGTTCAAAATCGCCTACTTGCTGAAGCAAGTCCTGCTTGAATGACTCATCCCTGTTGCCGATGATACCGATAATTGTGCCATACACCAGTAATTTACCGGCTTCGGTCTCCAATTCGATGCATAGGGCAGTATATTTATCGTAAGTTTTGTGTTGGCTGACACATGGATAGTTCGTATAGATAGACACCCTGTTTTCCGTTGCTTCATGTACATCAGCTACAGCATAATCCTTATAACGCCCCAACATACGGTAATCGGCTGGTGCGTCACGTAATTTTGGGGTATGGAAACTATAACGATAATTTGGTTTTATGCGCTCATCGGTTTCAGTAAGCACAATGATATCTGCCTGAACGGCCTCTATGACAGAAATTATTTTATTAAGGGAACTTTGATGTTTCAGTCGCTCTACATTCCACGTTGCTATTTTCATCATCGCACATCCTGAGTAGTCTTTACATTAGGCTCTCATTGCTCTATTGCTGCCTTTATCCTGGCATTACGTTTATCTAAGAAATCTAGCTCCGCTGCAATCCAAGCTAGATATTCATCGACTGTCTGAGGTAGCGGAGGATTACTAAAGTTGCCATCCCCCAGCCAGAATCGAACCTGCTTATAATCCTCGGTCACACAGTCCTGCAAATAAAAGAAATCTACATATCCTTTGAAATTGTTAAACAAAGCATAGAAATCACGGTCGTGCTCCATTACATCTGAAAGTGGGCTGTTTTCACCGTTATAGAACCTTCGGATACACTCCATCGTCAAATCCCATCTGTCACGTATCTGTTTATCAGTGCCCCTGCGTTGATTCATACTGCCATGATGCTTAGGGAAAATTATCATTCCACCAATGGTATACGTCTTATGCAGGAAATCTTCCATGAATGTTTGGTAATCAGGCATAGACCGTTCAACCGCCTCAATTACACTCCTATTGTCCCGATAACGAAAACTAGCCAGTATAGAATCACTGCCAAAGTGCATGCCACGCCAATTCAGATACATTGGGCCTGTTCCTTGCATCAGCTCAAAGGCTTCACCATTAGGCAAAGTCTTGCTCCACAACAGTTGATGATATCTTTGAAGTGTAGGGCTACAGGCATCCGGGTCACAAGCTCCTGCCCCCAGCCCTTCATTCCGCTCCCAAAAGCCATCCCAATAACCTGGAGAATCCATAGTAAAATCAAATGTCACATCTACTTTTCCTTTACACATAACTTCTCCCGCTTCCGAAATAATTTTGGAAGGCGTCAACGACCTTCACCTTGAGTTCAGAAAAGTCTACCTATCGAAATTCTACTCCATCAATTAGGTGCTGTATTCATCATTAACCTCACTATCAGCAATAATATCGAACATTAACGACTCTGCTGGATTCCAGAACACAACATGCATACTCCCACCAGTTTTTATAATTTTTTCAAACTTGTCTTCGTTATAGATATGACTTCGCAAAAACTGTAATTTGTCTGTCATTTTTG
>NZ_VTOZ01000031.1:0-36599 GCF_008271345.1 Pseudoselenomonas caprae | reverse complement strand
CGTATGTCTACCTATTAATTTACTCAGCCAATCGCAATCGTATAGCTGAATTTCTTTTCTTCGCCTGGTGCGAGCTCTTCGCTGCCTTCGCGGTCTTTGAAGTCTCCGGCAAAGTCCACATAGTCGGCATGTCCATGCCACGGTTCGATGCAGAGGAACGGTGCGCCGCCTTTGTCCGGCGTCCAGTAGCCCCAGTAGGGGAAGCCCTTGGCTTCGACCGTCAGGCTCTTTTCACTCTTCGTCGAGCGCAGGCTGACTTGCGTGGATTTCTGCCCGGCATAGGCCAGGGCATCGTTGCGGAACATTTCATAGTTCAACGGCAGTTTCGTGCCCTTGACGGCCATGTTGCCGTATTCACGCTGGAACTGTCCCTTGCTGTCAAGCGGCAGGTTCCGCATATCCTCGGCCTCATTGAACGCAAGGTAATAGTCCTCGAATTTCTCCCCCGGCACGATGGGGCAGCGGAAAGCGCCATGCGCACCAATCGAGAATACCATATGCTTCTCGTCAAGGTTCCTGACGCGCCAGATTACCTTGATCTTGTTTTCCTCCAGCTCATAGCTTACATAAAGCGCAAACTTCCACGGATAAACCTTGAGGGTATCCTCTGTCCATTCCAGCGCAAATTCGATGCTGTCCTGCTGCCGCGATACGAGCTCAAAGTCAGAGATGCGGCCAAAGCCATGGCCTGGCAGTTCGTATTCGGTGCCGCTCACACGGTATTTGCCATCACGCAGCTTGCCGACAATCGGAAACAGTACTGGCGAGCTGTACTTCCACCATTCCGGATTGCCATCCCAAAGATATTCGGTCTCGTCTGCCCGCTCCTTGATAGAGCGCAGTTCTGCGCCATGGCTGCGTACCAATACGCAAAGTGTTTCATTTTCCAGTGTATAGAGCATCTGTCAAACTCCCCTCGCTATGAAAAATTGCGCCTGCGTCAGCTGATTACACCATTGGCCCGCAGGACAGCTTTGACACTGTCCGCACTCTTATGCAGCAACTCCTCTTCCTCAGCCGGCAGCGGCAGCGGGATGCGTTTGAGTACACCATCCTTGCCAATCACACTCGGCAGGGACAGCGACACATCCTCGATGCCATACTCGCCGCCAAGCGGCGTCGAAACAGTCAGTACCGCATGTTCATCGTAGAGCACAGCCTTGGCCAGACGGCAGGCGCCCATCGCAATACCTGTATTCGTCCAACCCTTCGATTTTAGCACATCATAAGCCGTATTGACAACTTCACCTGCCACAACCTCACGGTCAAAGTCCGTCTCATGATCGTAGAACATATCGAGTTTTTCCAGCGGCACACCGCCAATGCTGACCGTGCTCCAAGCCGGGAAGGCAGAGTTGCCATGCTCGCCGAGCATATACCCCTGGACATCCGTCGGATCGACATGGTAATGCGCGCCAAGGATGCTCTTGAAACGCATGGTCTCCAGCGTCGTACCCGTGCCGAATACCTTGCCTGCCGGATAGCCAAACTCCGTTGCCGCCACATGCGTCGTGACATCGAGCGGATTCGTAATCATGATGAAAACCGCATCGCGCGTATACTTCGTTACCTCGCCCATGACATCACGGATAACGGCTATATTCTCCTTGGCCAGCGTCAAGCGATCCATGACACCGCCCGGCAGGATGCTCGGGCCTGCCGCGCAAATGATGACATCGGCATCGCGGCATTCCTCAAAACCGCCCGAATATACATGGACATTCGGCGTCAAAGCACAGGCAATCGAATGCGTCGCATCGACAGCCTCGCCGTGCGCCACCTCCGGTTTGATATCAATGCAGACAATCTCCGCTGCCAGCTGGCAGGCAATCGCCCGTGCGAGCACCGCCGAGCCAACATGTCCAAGTCCAATGATTGCTAATTTGTGTGGTTTTAACATAATTACACATCTCCTTTGTCACTCATTTTAGCACAATTTACACTATATGGAAACATGTCTACCTTAAAAAATCAAACCTTTTCAAATATTGCTTGCAAAAGCAAAAATAATCCCCATCGCTGTATTATGCGATAGGGATTATTTTCTTGTTTGTAATTCAAATCAGCCCTTACGAGCAACAAACTGTTGTGCTTTGGCTGCAATGCTTTCTGCTGTCAGTCCATGCTCGGCGAGTAATTCTTCCGCTGCGGCTGAATGACCGAAGCAATCCCGGACACCGATGCGGCATACCGGCACAGGACACGTTTCTGCCACAGTTGCACAGACAGCTTCGCCAAGACCGCCGATGATGTTATGTTCCTCAACGGTAAGGATTGCACCGCAATCCTTAGCTGCCTGCCGGACGCATTCTTCGTCCAGCGGCTTGATAGTCGCCATATTGATGACGCGGGCCTCGATGCCTGCTGCCGCCAGTTTTTCTGCAGCCTTTACCGCCTCTGGCACCAGTATGCCCGTAGCAATCAAGGCCACATCGCTGCCTTCGCGCAGGATTTCGCCCTTGCCGATGGTAATCTCTGCATTCTCGTCATGGAATACGGGCACACCGAGACGGCCAAACCGCAAATATACCGGCCCCTCAAGTTCATACGCCGCCGCCAGCAGCTTGCGCGCCTCAACATCATCGGACGGACAAAGCACTGTCATACCCGGGATACTGCGCATCAGCGCAAAATCCTCGCAGCACTGATGAGTCGCTCCATCAGCTCCTACAGAAATACCTGCATGGGTCGCGCAAATCTTGACATTGAGGTGCGGATACCCGATGCCGTTGCGCACCTGCTCAAAAGCACGGCCAGCGGCAAACATGGCAAACGTGGACACAAAGGGAACAAGACCCATCGATGATAGACCAGCAGCGGCACTCATCATATTGCCCTCAGCTATGCCGCAGTCGAAAAAGCGATCCGGGAACTCTTTCTTGAACATGCCCGAGCGCGTCGCCCCTGCCAAATCGGCATCCATGACCACGATCTCCTTATGCTGTCTGCCAAGTTCCACCAGGGCACGGCCAAAACTGTCACGCGTTGCAATCTTCTTCTGTTCTGCCATGCCTCATCCCTCCTTCAACTGCTGGCGGATGGCCGCCAGATCACGCAGCCCCTGCGCCAATTCTTCATCATTCGGTGCTTTGCCATGCCAGCCCGGATTGTTTTCCATAAAGCTTACACCTTTGCCCTTGACCGTCTTCATCAGGATAACCGTTGGCCGGCCGCTGCCCTGATTTTCGTGGAAACGGGCAAAGCCCTTGGCGATTTCTGCAAAGTCATGTCCATCGACCGTGATAGCATCGAAGCCGAACGCCGCAAATTTCGCATCAAGCGGCGCAGTGTTCATGACTTCAGCCGTCGTGCCGTCAATCTGCAAACCGTTGACATCAACGGCCACGCAAAGATTATCGAGCTTATAGTGAGCTGCGTAGAGCGCTGCCTCCCAGACCTCGCCTTCTGCACATTCGCCATCTCCCAAAAGCACATGGACGCTGAGCGGCTTACCGAGCACTTTTGCCCCCTTGGCCATGCCGACAGCTGCACCGATGCCCTGCCCCAGCGATCCTGAAGACATATCGATACCCGGCGTATCGTTCATATTGGGATGGCCCTGCAGATGCGATGTCGGCTTGCGCAAGGTCAGAAGATCTTCCACCGGAAAATAGCCCTTATGTGCCAGCACCGCATAGAGTGCGGGCACGACATGCCCCTTCGACAATACGAAACGATCGCGGTCTTCCCAACAGGGTTCGTCCGGACGGACGTTCATTTCCCGATTATAGAGCCAGACCAGATAATCGGTGGCCGAAAGGCTGCCACCTGGATGGCCATTGCCAGCTGCATGGGTCATGCGCAGGATATCCTCGCGTACCGTAACCGCCAGTTCCGGCAGATTCTGTACTTCCATCATAATTCACCGCTCCATTATTTAATCAGATTGATAACATTGCCAAGGATTGTGCCGACGACGCAGAAATCCGCATCGCTGAACGTCGTATTGGCAAAACCGAGGTTGCCAAGTACCGGCATCAACAGAATCGGCAGGAACGTAATCAGCAAGCCATGTGCCATAGCACCAAAGATGCAGCCGCGCAGGCCGCCCGTTGCGTTACCGAATACACCAGCCGTAGCACCGCAGAAGAAATGCGGGACAACACTCGGCAGGATGATTGGCAGCCACGGCATCGACGTGCCCATCATAAGCAGGATGCCCATGCCGATAACGCCACCGACAAAGCTCGACAGGAAGCCAATAAGTACGGCATTCGGAGCGAACGGGAATACAACCGGGCAGTCGATTGCCGGTTTAGCATTCGGAACCAGCGTCGTAGCAATACCCGTGAAAGCCGGCACGATTTCTGCCAGGATCAGGCGGACACCGGCGAGGATGACATAAACACCGCCAGCAAACGTGATTGCCTGCAGGATGGAGAATACGAGGAAGTTCTGGCCGCCACTGAGCTCTTTTTCTACATATTCTGGGCCGCAAGCAAGAGCGACAATCAAAAACAGCACGAGCATGACAAGCGAAATAGCCAGCGACGAGTCACGCAGGAACGCAAGGCCCTGCGGGAAATTGATATCTTCCGTGCTCTGCTCTTTGTTGCCCAGCAATTTGCCGACATAGGCAGCAAATACATAGCCCACCGTACCGAAATGACCAAACGCTACATCATCGCTGCCCGAAATCTTTTTCATGACCGGATGGGCAATAGCCGGGAATACCGCCATGACAAGACCGAGGATGACTGCGCCGACAGCGACCAGCGTTGCGCCCTCAAAGCCGCCGACCGTCAGGATAATGCCAATCATGCAAGCCATGTAAAGCGTATGATGACCAGTCAGGAAAATGAACTTGAGCGGTGTGAAGCGCGCGATGAGAACATTGGCCACCATACCAAAAGCCATAATGAGTGCTGTCTGTGTGCCATAAGTCTCCAGCGCCATACCGACAATGGCTTCATTGTGCGGAACGACACCCGTAATGCCAAAACCATACTGGAACATCGTGCCAAAATGGCCCAAGGCCGTAACGGCAAGGCCAGCGCCACCGCCGAGGATCAAAACGCCCATAACCGTCTTGATTGATCCCTTGAGTACATCCGAAATCCCCTTCTTCTGTACCACAAGACCGATAAAGGAAACCAAACCGATGAGTATTGCCGGTACACTTAAAATATCAAGAATAAATTTTAACACCGTAAATCCCCCTTTTTATTCAGTTAGGATAGCTTTGTCATCCCTGTGACACCTTTTCAACAGCTGCTGTGATTTTTTCCTTGAGCTCCTGCTTGTCAATCATGTTATTGAGCGAAACGACCTCACCGCCCAAGCCGACAAGCTGCGTAGCAATGTCACGCGTACCGACATAGATATCGGACTTATTGCCGGCAGCCGACGAAAGATCGCAATGCGTAACCTCCGCCTCAACACCAAGCTCCTTGAGTACATTCTTGATGTTCATCTCAATCATGAATGAACTGCCAAGACCGCTGCCACAACATACGAGAATCTTCATTTTCCTTCGTCTCCTTTCAAGATTGCCATAGCCTCCCCGACCGATCGAGCGGCCAGGAAATTATCCAAACACTCCGGTACCATAAGGAAATCCGTAAGTGCTTCTAACATTTTGAGATGTTTCGTCTCATCCGGCGTTGCCAGCGTAATGACCAGCCGCACAGGATCATTATGCGCACTGCCGAACTCAACCGGTTCACGCAGCGTCATAAGCGTAAGCCCCACACCATGTGCCCCGCACTCGGGACGCGCATGGGCCAGCATGATGCCCGGTGCAATGACCATATATGGCATTGCCCGATGGTTCGCCTTGATGGCCTCCACATACGCAGGTTCGATGATGCCCCGCTGCAAGAGCGGCTGTGCGCCGCGCATAACGGCATCCTCCCAATCCTTGCAGGATTCTCCGAGCAGAATGTCTTCTTCTCCAACGAAATCCTCCAGCATGCCATCACTCTCCTTTCTATACCCTGTGGCTGCCTCCCTGCAGCCTGTGTTTCATCTACGCCTTCATTATACGAATGAAAACCGGCCGCAACAAGAACAAAAGCTTGCACAATACTTGTGCAAGCTTTTGCATTTCTTATGCTTTTGTCAGGAACTGCTGCAGCTGCTGCCGCATCGACACGGCATCCGGACAGGTACGCAGCGCCTGCAGCATATACTCACTGTTGAACACACGCCAAAGATCCGATAGTAGCGGCAGATGTGCTTTCTCGCTTGTGGTCGAGAACGCAAACAGCATATCGACCGGCCGTTTGTCATCACTGAAGAATACAGGCTGCTTGAGCCGCAGGAAGCTTACTGCTACCTTGCGCGCACCATCCTCGATATGCGCATGCGGCATGGCTACGCCATCACAGACGACAATATACGGGCCAATGTTGCGCACGACACGGACCATCTGCCGGACATAATGCTCCGTCACCGCGCCCTCGGCCAGCAGCAGATTCCCCGCCTGCGTAACGGCGGTCTCCCAATCACCGGCCTCGCCATCGAGCCGGATGCACGGCTCCTGCAGCAGCTCCACGAGACCGCTTTCTTTCGCTGCCGTCTGTCCTGGCAATGGCTCTGACATATACTTTTTATGATAGAAATAACGGATTTGTCCCTCGATGACCTGAATGCCTGCATCAGTAAGGATCGGCGACACGCGCAATACCGCCATCCCCGGCGGTACCTTCTGTATGTCGACAGTGCTTATGATGATATCGACATGCTCCATATCCGCAGCACTCAGGCGATATAACGATACGGTCTTGACGATCTGGATATACGGCAGATTATTGCGCAGCGTCATAGCCAGCAGATTGGCTGTACCGATGCCATTGCCACAGACGAGCAGCACAGACAGCTGCTTCTTGCGCTGCAAGTTGCGCCGCTCGACCGCCGCCCCCAGATGGATAGTCAGGTAGCCGATTTCATCCTCGGAAAAAGCTATGCCCATATGCTCCGTGATTTTCGCCGCCGCACGGTTGGCAATATCATAAAGCGACGTATACTGCTCCTTGATGCTGCCGAGCAAAGGATTCGTCAGCATAATGCCAAAATGCGCCCGCTCGATAGCTGGCTGCAAATGCAGCGCCAGATTATAGAGAAGCTCATCGTCGTCAAGATAGAAGTCTCCGAGCCACACCTGCGCATACTCGATGAACCGCCGTGCCAAATCCACGGCCTCAACATTGACATCCTTGGGCTGACGCTGCTGGTCCCCTCCTGGCAGGAAGAATATACGGCTATGCAGCAGCTCCCGGACAAGATACTGTACCTCACCTGGCTGGCGGAAGCCACGCTGCAGCGCATCAAGCGACTGGGCGATTTCGCCTGCGAGCCGCTTTAGTTGCTCGCCCTCATCGGACAAGAACCCCAGCGGTGCCTGATAGCTCATATCATGCCCCTGCTGCAGCCGTTTGAACTGCACGAGCAAGGCGCAAATCATGCGGTTGGCCGAGGAATCATTTTCGAGTATCCCACGCTGTTCCATCAGCTCCAAAAAGAAATGGGCAATCTGCTCGACAGGCAGATCCTGCACATAATCGCGGAACAATTCCTGCCCGGCCGGACAAGGCGCTGCCATATCAAAATGACCGCGGAAATCATAGCTTGCCCGGTTGAAAATATGGATGAGCATATCGCGGCACGCCTGTTCATCGCCATGCGCCCAAATCCCCAGCCCGCGCTTCGAGTCGTAGACGAGATTGCGCTTTTCCAAGGTTTCCTGCACATCTTTGAGATCCGCCAGCAATGTCGTGCGGCTGATGGCGAGCATCTCCGCGAGCCCGTCAATGGAGCATTTCTGCTCGCCAAGCAGCGCCAGGATGATGCGGTCCTGCCGCTCCTTGCGTCCCCATACATGCTGCTCCGCATGAAGAGTACCTGCTTCATCGGCGCGTTCCAGCCACATGCCATACCGCGGCTTACGGCAAAGCGTCAGCCCCTGCTCCGAAAGCTCGTCCTCGATTTCCTTGAGATCATAGTGCACCGTACGCACCGAGACCTGCAGCAGCTTAGCCAGCTGATCTATCGTAATCGGCAAGTCCTGTGAAGTCCCCGCCAGCGCTTTTTCCAGCCTCCGTCTGCGTTCATTCGCCTCCACTTCATCGCCCCCTCACACTTTATCCATAATATCTAAAGTATAAAGTGGGCGCCAAAAGAAGACAAGTACAATTCTTTGCAGACAGTCTGTGCAATATTCCGACAATATCCCGATCAGCCATCACAGCCAAAGACGATGCCCGCCTGCTTGCGGGCCTCCTCAGCTGTTGCCATCACCGCGGCCGAAATAGCCAAGCCCGAAAGCATAGCTTCTTCGTCACCTGCCGCATAGATGCGGGCAAATTCCTGGAATTCATGCACCATGCGGTGTCCGTAGCGATTGAGCGCATAGCGCGTCGTCTGGCCGGAGCCATGCAGATGCACCTCAAACTCCTTGAGTTCATTGGGTGCTCCCAGAACGCGCAGCCAGCCCTTCTCCCCCTGAATGGTCACAAAGCAGGGACTTTCGGTATCCTTGGCTCCCAATGCCGTAGCGAAAAAGCCCGGATACCGCATCAGCACCACGCCCGAAGTATCGATACCATTGAAGCCAATATTCGGCATATAGGTCACCTGCTCCGGCCTGCCAAACAGGCCGATGATAAAATTCAAGTTGTAGATATTGATATCGTAGAGCGCGCCGCCCGAAAGCTGCGGATCGAAAGCTGGCAGCACTTCCCCCTGCAAGTATTTATCGTAACGGCTCGAATACTGCGAGTAGTTCGCCGTAACGGCGCGGATAGCCCCGAGATCTGGCAAAGCCTTGCGGATGGCCGTAAAGTTTGGCATATGAAGCAGGCTCACGGCCTCAAACACATAGCGATGCTTCGCGCGTGCCAATGCGCAAAGCTCCTGGACCTCAGCTGCCGTCGAGGCAAATGGCTTTTCAACGATGACATTCTTGCCAGCCAGCAGCGCTTTCTTCGTGTATTCATAGTGCACACTATTGATAAGGCCGACATAGACAAACTCGATGCCGGGATTAGCCAGCAACGCTTCATAATCTGTATAGACCTGCGATATGCCATAGCGAGCTGCCAGCTGCTCCGCCTTGCCTTGGCTCTTGGGCCGGGCAAAAATGGCCACAATATCGATTCCGTCCGCCTGTTGTATGGCTGGCAAAGCCCCCTCTTGTACGATTTTTCCTGTCCCAAGGATTGCCAGTTTCATCTTCTCACACCTCCCCTATCACATAGCCGCCAGCAAAGATTTACCCGCCTGCTCAAGAATACGCATCTGCGCCATTGTCTGTTCCTCCGTCACGAGGGGCGGCGCACCATGCACGATAGTCTCATAGAGTGCATCATAGTAGCGCGCATAATCGCCGCGCATCGACGGTACCTTTTCCTCATGGTAGCCGCCCTGCTCGTCATAATACGTCAACGTACCGTAATGTTCCGGCAAATCGATGCCAAAATCGTCATGCCCCTTGGGCAGATAGAACTTCTTGAGATCTGCCTCCTGCCGGTCCTCCGTCTGCTTGATGAACACGCCGCGATGGCCGTAGACCGCAAAGCTTGGCCGCGGCTTGACGCGGAAATAACTTGACTTGACCGAAACCTTGAGATTGCGCGCCCCATAGTCAAAATCCAAATCGAAATAATCATTCATGCGCCCCGCGCCCAAGAGCTGCCGCACATCGCTATGAACCGCATCGGGCTCGCCAAAGAACGAGAGCACCTGATCGACCGTATGGCAGGCATGGGTATAAAGAAAAGCCTCTTCCCGGCTAAAGCTTTCCGCACGCTCTGGTACCTCCGGACGGTAATAGTCGTAATGCATATTGACCTCATACAGCTCGCCGAGCTTGCCCGAAGCAATGACCTGCTGCACCGTAAGGAAATCACTGTCAAAGCGGCGGTTCTGATAACACTGCACCATAAGCCCCTTCGCACGGGCCAGGGCAAAGATTTCCTCAGCCTCTGCCGTGCTTACGGCAAAGGGTTTCTCGACCACACAATGCTTGCCAGCTGCAAGTACCTGCCGCGCCAATTCCACATGACTGCCAGCCGGTGTACTTAGGACAACAGCCTGGATTTCGGGATCCTGCAGCAGCGCATCGATATCTTCTGTATAATGAACACCATCAATAGCCGGCCATATGTCATGGCGCACGCGGCGCTGATAGATGGTCTTGACCCGGATTTTCTCCGGCCGGTTCAGCACAAACGGCAGATGATAGCGGTTCGTGCTCTTGCCATTGCCAATGAATCCAATCACAAGCTGTTTTTCCATGCGAATCCCTCCGAATCACGTACAAATAAACGGTTTCACGCTCGTATTATATCATACCCTGCATGACAAGATATATAAAAAAGGCCATCACACACGGATGACCTTGATATTTTTGCGATAGAATCCATAAATGCCAGCCAATAGCGCAGCGGTAATCGTCCAGCTGATGGGATAACAGACCATGATGTTGCGGAATGTCGGCTTGGCGGCAAAGACCGTATAAATCCAAACGATACGGACACCGCAGACCGTCGCAAGCATCAAGAGAGCTGGCGGCAAAGAGTAGCCATAGCCACGCATGGCGCCTGAAAAGCCTTCGATGAACACGCAGACTGCATAGAACCCGACAATATAGAATACGCGGATGCGGCCGATCTCGATGATGGACGCCACATCGTTGAAGAACGCCAGCAGATGGTCTGCCAGCAGGCAAGCCGATCCCGACAGCAGCACAATTACTACCATGCCGACCTGCATGCCGACACGCGTGACCTGACGGCAGCGCGGCAGATTGCCGGCACCATAGTTCTGGCTCACGAAGGTCGTGATGGACTGGCCGAACGCAATCAAGAATACATAGATATTGATTTCGATGATGAATGCTGCCGCAGAAGCCGCCATGACCTCGGCACCCAGGCTGTTGATGGCTGCCTGGATCACAAGGTTCGACAGCGAGAACACCATGCCCTGGATGCCTGCCGGCAAGCCAATGCGCAGGATTTCCCGCGCATATGGCCCAATCATGCGGATTGCTCCTGGCTCAATGCGGATGATGCCATGCTCATGGCAGAGACTATGATAAAGCATCCAAGCACTCACATAGTTCGCCAGCGAGGTAGCCGCGGCCACACCAGCAATGCCCCAATCCAGCAACAGTACCGCTGCGAGGTTGCCCACTATATTGAGCAGGCTCGCCACCGCCAGCGCTTTGAGCGGCGTCTGCGTATCGCCCCGGCTGCGATAGATGGCCGACTCGAAGTTGTAAAGACCGATAGCCGGCATCCCCAGGAGATAGATGCGCAGATACAGTGCCGCGGGCTCCATGACCTCATCGGGAACTGCCAGCGCCCGCAGCATCGGCTCAGCCATAAGCTCCCCTGCCACTGCTACGGCAAAACCTAGAATCAATGCCAGCAAAAACGACGTATGCACAGCGCGCGTCGTCTCCTTTAGATTATGCGCGCCGATAAACCGCGCAATCACGACATTTGCTCCCAGCGACACGCCCATGAACAGATTGACGAGCAAGCCGATAATCGGGGAATTATTGCCGACAGCAGCCAGCGCATTCGTACCGACATACTGCCCTAGCACCAGCACATCCGCCGTGTTGAATAGCTGCTGCAGAATGCCCGTCAAAGCCAATGGCAGCGCAAACAAAAACATCGGCCCCGCAATCGGCCCATGCAGCATATCAATCGTATGATTCACTTTCATTTTCCAGATACCTTCTTAGTTACAGAATCCCAAATTCTTCCATCGTATCTGACATTATATACCCAACCGACCGCCTTCTGTCAACAATTTATCTCCAGCTGGCTGTCAGGAGACCATTGACCAGTCAAAAAGTGCTTATCAAATCCTGTCATCCTGCCGATAGTATCAGTGGATATGATTTTCTTAGAAGTGGAGGTAATACCATGGATATTCAGATCCGTAATCTGCCTGATCCTGCTGGCCAGGCTCCCGCTCCGAGCAGTCTGTCCGCTGCCGCCGCCAGCGAGTCCTTCCGGGACATCCTGAGCGAATTTGCCGTGACAGAAGCGGAGACCTCGCCGCCTCCTGCCGCGCCGCTTGCCGACCTGGCCTTTGCCCAGCCCTCGGCCAGCCAGGATACTGTGGATAGTATCAAGGCGCAGACCCAGGACAATCTAAGCTGGCAGGCCTATTACACATCCGGCGGTCATTTCCAGCTTGGCGAACGCTTCACCATGCCTCATGTCCTCCCGAGCCACGAGGAAGCTGTCCGTGCCATCGGCCCCGGCGGGCCCTATTCTGTCGAGGCGGTCAGCAACTGCATCCTCAGCATGGCCGCCCATGTCGCGCAGGGAAATCCCGAAAAGATTGCCGAAATCCGGCAGGAAATCGAGAAAGCCGTCGCCATCTTCCGCCGTGATTATCAAGCAGCAACCAAAGAGAAAGACCTGCCCCAAATCTGCCTGGCCACCTACGATGCCATCATGACCGGCCTCGACAAGCTCCAGGCAGAATACACCCAAAACAACGAAGCAGCCGCACAGACTGCCTGACAATAACATTATTTCTGAAACTCATGAAACATAACGGACGCCAACGCATTCATGATAGCATGGTAACGTTCCGATTCCTGAAACATTCTCGTGAATGTTTCCGTGCTTTCGATGTAGGCATTTTGTGCCGTCTCATCAAAAATTCCCGGAAATACGTTTTTCATGAACATCTGCTGCCCATTGTTTTGGGCAGCTTTTTTCAGTTTCTTGTTATTCTTTAGCTTTTCATAGAGAACAGTAGCTACTACGCGGTCGCCTTCCTCGAATTGCCCGGCGAACTGTTCGTTGATTTTGGCGATGACCTCTTCGAGCGGACTTAGGGTTTCTTCCTGTTTGACTGGTTTTTTCGGCCTAGCAGGTCCAAACTCACCTTTTTCTTCCTTTACCAATTCAATGGAACCCGCAAAGGTTTTCTGCAGATTATAGAATTCCAGACGCACGCGATTGTTCAAATCAAACGGCGTTGCCGGGTCACTGGGCAGAACCTTTGCCAGATAGGAACAGAAGATATACTCCTGATGCAGAGGCTTATCGAACATCCGCGTAATCTGCGTGATGTAGGCGTACCATTTCACGAAGGTACGGCAAAGCTTGCGGAATTGATAGCGTTGCTCCTGATTCAGGTCATTGTACTTGTGCTGTACTGGCAACAGCGTATTGGTTATGGCAGCCTGTGTCCGGTTGTTCTTGCGGGCATTCTCATCGAAATAGATTTGATTGACATTTTCGATGTCATTTTCGTCATAAATCTTATATTCATGGAGCATCTTCTGCACCTTGTAGATGGTATCCGTATTGATTTCCTGCTCCAAGTATGTCTCCTGATAGAATGGCTGGAATGCTTCCAATATTTCATCCTTCGTGTTGACGAAATCCAAAATAAAGGTGTCTTCCTTATCCGGATGACAGCGATTCAAGCGGGATAAGGTCTGAACCGCTTTTACGCCACGCAGCTTCTTATCGACAATCATCGTATGCAGCAGAGGTTCATCAAAGCCGGTCTGGTATTTCTCCGCCACGATGAGGATATTGCCTTCGTCATGGAATACCTGCTTAGTCTGTGCTTCGGATACGGTGTTGCCTTCGGCATCCACGTTCATATTGCTTTCCTTATATTCCCTGCCACTTGAATCATCCGGGTCTATGATGCTGCCGGAAAAGGCAATGAGGATTTCTACATCATCATAATGATTCGTGGCAAGATACCGCTTGATTTCATGGAAGTAGCGGACAGCTGCCAAACGCGAAGCGGTAACGACCATCATCTTGCCTTTGCCCTTGAGCTTTTTCTTCGTGACATCCCGGAAGGTTTCCACAATGATGGCAGCCTTCTGCTGGATATTATACGGATGCAACTCACTGAACCTTTTTATCATCTTCAAGGCTTTGGATTGAGGTACATCGGGATTGTCGTCTACGTTTTTAGCTAACTGATAGCAGGTCTTGTAGGTCGTATAGTTCTGCAGCACATCGAGGATAAAGCCCTCCTCGATAGCCTGTCGCATGGAATATATATGGAAAGGATGGAAGGAACCATCGGTATATTCGGTGCCGAACATCTCCAAGGTTTTCTGCTTGGGCGTAGCGGTAAAGGCAAAGAAGGAAAGGTTTTGATGACGCCCATGGGCAATCATCTCACGAACCATACGGTCTTCGGAATCCAGAAGTTCTTCCTCTGCCTTCCCCTCGATTTCCGCATATTCTTTCAATGCGTCCGAAGTATCCGCCAAAGCCACTTTCATCTTCATTGCTGAGCTGCCGGTCTGAGAAGAATGTGCTTCATCGACGATGATGGCAAAGCGCTTCCCTGTCATGTCGTTGACTTCTTCGTAGATGACCGGGAATTTCTGCAGGGTCGTAACAATGATGCGCTTGCCGGCGTTAATGGCACGTTTTAAATCCTGGGAAGTCTTTTTCTCACCGATGGTTTCGACGCTACCAAGGGTGTGGTCAAAGCCTGTGACGGTATCCTGCAGTTGGGCGTCAAGGTTGCGGCGATCCGTTACGATGACAACGGAGGTAAAGATTGGTTCATTGTCTGCATTATGGAGCGATGCCAGACGATAGGCTGTCCAGGCGATGGAATTCGATTTTCCCGAGCCTGCCGAATGCTGAACCAGATAATTACGACCCGAACCATACTCACGAACATCGAAAATCAGTTTGCGGACAACATCCAGCTGATGGAAGCGGGGGAAAATGAGTTTCTTCTTGATAACATTGACCAGCTTTCCATTTTGTTTGATTTTCTCCTGCGTAACCTGATAGCTTATGAATTTCTGCAGGATATCGAGCATACTGTCTTTTTGCAGGACAGTTTTCCAAAGATAGCTGGTGACATAATCATTGTCCGCAGTCTGGGGATTTCCTTTGCCACCATCAGCGCCGGGGCCATTGCTGCCCTGGTTAAATGGCAGGAAGAAGGTCTTATCGCCATTCAAGGTCGTAGTCATCGCGGCTTCGTAAAGGTCTACCGCAAAGAAAGCCAGGATACGGTGATTCAAGCGGAAAGCCGGTTCCCGAAAGTCACGGTCATACATCCATTGCGCCATGCCATTGTCGATGCTCTGTCCCGTCAGCTGATTTTTCAGCTCAATGGCAATCACGGGGATACCATTGACTGCCAGCATCATATCCACGCTATTCTTGTTCTTATCCGTATAATGCCATTGACGGATACATTGGCAAATGTTCTGCTGATAATGCTTGACTGCCTGCTCATTGAGGGTGGATTCCGGCTTGAAATAGCATACCTTAAAATCCATGCCACGATGCCGAAAGCCATGACGAAGAACAGAAATGAGTCCATCCGCCAAAACTGCATCCTCAAAGCATTTGTAGAACTTGCGTAACGGATCAGAATTACACTGACGTTCGAAACGCTGCCACATAATCGGCTGCGTTTTTTTGACAAATTTCACCAGCATCGCAATGTCCAATGCCATATCGATAGAATTCCGATAGCCAGAATCATCTGCTGGCTCATAGCCGCCTTCTGGCGATATCAAAAACTTTTCGATGTTTGCTTCAAACTGTTTTTCATTTTCTGCCAATGACATCACCTACTTAACCTGTTTTTTCATGTTGTCCTTTTCATAAAGACATTATCGCTGTTTTAATTGTCCGCTTCCTGCATCAGCCTGTCAAAGTCGCTGACATAGTGCTTATCCTGCAAGACACGATATTGCTCAAATTCGCTTTCGGCAAAAGCTTTGGCAATGGCTGCTGACACCTTTCCCTTGTCATGGAGGATTTCTGCATCATTGAATTGCAGAAAAGCATCCAATTTGCTGGCCCAGTCAGCCATGGTCATGGGGATATGGCGGCGGGCCTGACGAGTGGCGTAGTCCAGATACATGGTGACAATCTCGTTAAGCTCTTGCATTTCTTCTTTAGCCAGATAATTCTTGGCGATTGACACGTCAGCCTTGACGATTTTTCCATCTGGGGCGTTTTTCCAAGATGTCAGCCCCATGTGTTCCTTCTTGTGGTCGGCCCTGTCCATGATGAGCTCTGCCGCTGTACTGCCGTGAACGGCATAGTGCATCTTATTCTGCACGGTAGCAAAAAAATCCTTGGTTGTCTTGCTGTCCAGCGTATAGTCCACCGCCGTGGCGTAGATATCTGTGATTTTCTGATAAAATCGCCGCTCACTGGCGCGAATCTCCTGAATCTCGGAAATCAGGTGATCAAAATAGTCTTCGTCAAAAATCTGACCATTGATAAGACGGTTCTTGTCCAACACATATCCCTGCTTGGCAAAGGTGTCCAGCACCTTGGTAGCCCACTGGCGGAATTGGATAGCCCGCTGGGAGTTTACTTTGTAACCAACGGCGATAATGGCTGACAAAGAGTAGAACTTATACTGATAGGTTTTGCCATTATCAGCAACTTGTGCAAATTTTGCACAAGTTGAACTCTCATCCTGTTCCCCATCCGTATAGATTTTCTTCAAGTGCTTGGCAACAACGCTACGGTCAATGTCAAACAGCTCTCCCATGGCTTTCTGTGTCAGCCATACATCGCCGTCTTGCACACGCACCTCGATAGAGCCTGCGCCGCTGTCTTTGGTGAAAACGAGAAAATCTACTGTGCTATTACGAATATTAGCCTTGCCCATTATGCCACCACCTTCCGCTTGCCGGTAACTACTTCGTAGATAAGGGACTTTTTGTAGGCTTCGAGATTATCGATGATATCTTCTTTTTCTTCAATAACATTGTCTATTGTAGAGCATTTATTTTCAAGATATTCAGCGATTAAGCTTTGTTCATTTTTAGGTGGTAATAATACTGGTGCTCCTTTTAATAAATCTTGTCCTAGGCTTGCACGTATAACAAGATTCATTTCTTTTACAAAATATGCCCTTAAATGCTTACTTCTGAAATAATACTTTGCAAATTTGGTATCAAGCTTGTTATTGAATGGACGAACCCTAATCAAAAAACCAGCAAATGTAGCGTTTTGAATGGTCTTTTCACAAACAGCAGAAAAACCTATTTCTTCTTTCGTTTCAGAAGTTCTGGTAAAGAAAATGTCGCCTGCTTGTACAGAGTACCGTTCTCTATCCTCATCTGAGGATTCAACCAATCCGGATACTTCATGTGGTAATTCATAATTTTTATAGACATCACCATAACTTACGAACGGATATCCACTACCAAAGGAATCGCCACTAGTACTAATACCATTTTGAGGTAATCCTATATGCCTTAATTTACAAACCATCCAATGTTCTGGTACATTTCCAATAAACTCATACTCACTATCCTTCATCTCGACATTCTTATCTAAGCCCTTAGTAACAGCTTCATAGATAACCGCCTGCTTCAGTTCCTTGTATTCCTCAATACTGGCTTTAGCTTCAGCAATGATAGCATCTATCTTGGAACAACGGTCATCGAGATAATTGGCAATTATCTCTTGTTCTTTATACGAAGGAAATGCAATATTTTGATGGAGTATGTCATGTGATGATACTCTTAATCTGATTTCAAGGATGCCATTTGCGTATTGCCTTAGATTTTTTTGAAACGATTCCATTTGAAACAAATAGTTTATATATCTAATATCTGTATCATTTTTTGATTTGTAAACATAGTATACGGGACTAACACAACCTTCGTATTTAGATAGACCAACTGAGCCAATGAGGATATTCATGCTATTTGCAACTATCGTATTAGGATAAACCACTTTATAATCTTCAAAGGAAGTTTTTGCTTTGTTACCTTGATTTCCTCTTTCAGAATACGGAATAACACCATCTGTATTAGTCAAAGATAATATATTGGTTGTAATTATAGGTTCATTTTTTTGATTGATTTCTTCGAGTACTGAATATAAGGGTATAGTCGCCCAATGGTTAGGCATTTTGCTAGCCCATACAATACCGCTATCTTTCATTTCCCTTTCATCACGCAGTATAGCCTTCATTATGCTTCCTCCCCAAACAGTTCATGGAGTTTAGCCATCAAGCTTTTTTCGTGTGCTTCGATGCGCTTAGCAATTACATCAGCAGGCTCTATCTGCTTGTATTCATAGAAAGTACGGGTAAAGGGAATCTCATATCCCACCTTAGTCTTTTTCTTGTCAATCCACGCATCGGGATTATAGGGGAGTACCTCCCGTTCAAAGTAGGCATCGATATCTTCATCCAAGGGGACGTTTTCCGTATCGCGTTTCTTGGCGTCAGCCACGGGCTTGTTTTTCTTGAGAACTTTATCGCCGTTTTCATCCAGCTGCGGAGATTCCACCGTAATCTTGTTGTAGCCAAGGGTTACGGCGTCCAGCACTTTGCTTTTGACAGTAATATCGTTGCCGTTCTCGTCCGTGTCCTTGAAGGTGCCATCCGTGTAATCTCCATAGAGTTTGACGATAAGGTCACGACAGGCACCTGTTATATCCACCCGCTTGTTGCCGATGTTCTTGCGGCGGCTGGTGTAGCACTGGCTGGCATCGATGAGCTGTACTTTGCCAGCGCGTTCCTCGGGCTTGTCCTTGGTAACAATCCATACATAGGTCGCAATCCCCGTGTTATAGAACGAATCATTCGGCAGCTGTACAATGGCATCCAGCCAGTCATTTTCAATGAGATAGCGGCGGATTTCGGACTGACCAGAGCCAGCGTCACCCGTGAACAGCGAAGAACCATTCTGAATGATAGCCATGCGACCGGTGTCTTTCAGTTTGGCTACACCATTCAGCATAAAGAGCATCTGACCATCCGATTTTGATGGCAGCCCTGGGGCGAATCGTCCATTAGCGCCCTTCTTATGCTCCGCAGTAACTTCCTTCTCCTCGCGTTTCCAAGGAATGCCAAAAGGCGGATTTGAAATGATATAGTCGAACTCATAGCCCGTGAATTTATCATCGGAGAGGGTATCCCCGAACTGCATATTATCGGGATCGCCGCCACGAATCAGCATATCGGCTTTGGCAATACCGAAGGTGAAGGGATTGAACTCCTGTCCAAACACGTTGATGTCGGCATCTGCATCCAACGCTTTCAAACGTTCTTCCATACAGGTAAGCATCTGACTGGTGCCCATGGTCATATCGTAGACGGTCTTGGAGATACCATCCTCTTCAAAGGCATTCTTATCGCCAGCCACCAGCAGGTCACACATCAGATAGATGATGTCGCGGCTGGTGAAATGTGCTCCGGCTTCTTCATTGTAGGACTCGGAAAAGCGCTGAACGAGATTCTCGAAAATGTAGCCCATATCGACGGCAGCCACATTTTCGGGGGAGAAATCGGCTTTATCGGAATTGAAGTCCGAGATGACCTGGTAAAGCAGACCGCCTTCCACCATACGATTAATCTGCGCCTGAAAATCCATGCGGGCAAGGATATCCTGTACGTTATCTGAGAAGCCATTCAGATAGGCTTTGAAATTGTCTTCGATATTTTCTGGGTCAGCAACCAGTGTCTTGAACGTGAATTTGCTAGTATTATAGAACTGATATCCGGAAGCCTTCTTCAGAAAGCCATCCTTAACAGCCAGCTCCTTGACTTTTGCATAAGTTTCCAGAACCTTCTCCTGCGTCGGCAGCAGGCAGTCATGAAAACGCTTGATGACCGCCATCGGCAAAACTACTAAGCCATATTCATGCGGTTTGAAGGCTCCTACGAGGTCATCAGCTACCGACCATACCAGTGCTGCTTTTTCCTGGATATTCTTACCAACCTGCGAAATCATCTCATTGCTATTCTCTGCCATTTTTATCCCCCTGCTATGGAAAAATTATATAATCTCACAAGATTTATGCACATGCAAGAATCCCGTTGACGATTCGTTTTCCACGCCACTCGCCAACGGGATTTGTTTTCCGATTATCTTGATGTATTCATTATACGACCGCTATTCTTGACATGTCAACCAATTCGTATCAGTCAAAACGCTCGTCAATCACGCGCTTGGTTTTCTTTTCGCTGCGCGGCAGCAGGCCGAGTTCGACGACTTTGACGATTGGCGTGAAGCCGATGCGGCTCTTGACTTTCTGCGCGACCTTTTCGGCCATCTGCTGGAAGTTGACCGAGCCATTCGTCTCGATGTAGATACGCATGGTATCCTTACCGTCGAGATGGGAGATACGGATCTGGTATTCACTCGACAGCTCGGGGAAGGTATGCAGGATTTCCTCAATCTGTTTCGGGAATACATTGACGCCCTTGATCTTAACCATGTCATCGCTGCGGCCGACCAGCGTATCGATGCGCGGGAAACGGCTGCCGCAGGGGCAATCCCCTGGCACGATGCGCGAAATGTCATGGGTGCGGAAACGGATCAACGGTGCGCCCTCCTTGACCAGGGTCGTGATGACAATCTCGCCATATTCGCCATCAGGCACATTCTCGCCAGTCTCGGGGTCGATGATTTCCAGGTAGATGAAATCGTCCCAATAATGCATGCCCGTATTATGCGCGCAGCTGATGCCGATGCCCGGCCCGTAGATTTCCGTCAGACCATAGATATCGTAAAGCTCGATGCCGAGTTCGCCCGCAATGCGCTCACGCATCTTCGCGCTCCAGCGCTCGGAGCCGATGACGCCCTTCTTCAGATGGATCTTGTCCTTGATGCCGCGCTTTTCGATTTCCTCGGCCAGCAGCAAAGCATACGACGAGGTTGCCGTGAGCACCGTACTCTTCATATCCATCATGAACTGCAGCTGCTTGTCAGTATTGCCCGGACCCATGGGCACGACCATGGCACCCAGTTTCTCGGCACCATTCTGGAACCCGATGCCCGCTGTCCAGAGTCCATAGCCCGGCGTTATCTGGATGCGATCTTTGTTCGTGATGCCGGCAAATTCATAGCAGCGCTTGAACATCTCAGCCCAATCGTCGACGTCCTTGGCCGTATAGGGAATGATTACCGGCGTGCCTGTCGTGCCCGAAGATGAATGGATGCGGACAATCTGGCGCTCCGGCACAGCCATGAGCCCCAGCGGATAGGCATCGCGCAGATCCTGCTTTTCCGAAAAGGGCAGGTTCAGGAAATCTTCCTTCGTCTCGACCTTTTCGATGCCGGCCTCACGCAGGCGCTGTCCATAGAAGTTGTTTGCCTCCAGCAGGCGCTCAACCTGCCGGTTTACCATATTGAGCTGCTGTTCATTGATCTGCATAGGTTCTACTCCTCCATTATCGATATTAGCGGGCAAAGGCCAGCGCCTTTTCATTGAGCGCATGGAATCTTTCCGGAACGCGCTCGTGGATGGCTGCGAGTATATCCTGTTCGGATAGCCCCAGAGCGCCGCTGCGCACCGCTGCTCCGAGCAGCACGACATTGAGCACCTTCATCGAGCCGAGCTCCCTTGCCGCCGCGTCGCTGTCCACCACCGTCAGCCTGTCGACCTTATGACGCAAGTAGTCCATAATGCCTTCCACATCATAAGCCGCATCGCCGATCATGGCACTGACGGGCAGGATGGGATGGCTGCTGACGACAACACTGCCGCCCTCCTTGAGGAAAGGCATCTGCCGTACGGCCTCAGCCGGTTCAAAAGCAATGATGAGGTCGGCTCTTTTCTTGCCGATGAGCGGCGAGCCCTCGCCGGCTCCGAGCCGCAGATGGCTGAACACGCTGCCACCACGCTGAGCCATGCCGATGGTCTCGGCTGTCTTGACGGGGATATTCTTTTTCATGGCCGCGGCGGCAATCAGCTTTGACGCGAGAATCGTCCCCTGACCGCCGACGCCGCAGAGAATGATGTCTGTACTCATAATTGCTCGCCTCCTGCTATGGCTCCGACCGGGCAGATGCTCTCGCAAAGCGTGCAGCCTGTGCAGAGCGTCTCATCGATGAAGGCCTTGCCTTCCCGCATGATCAGTGCTGGGCATCCCAGTGAACGGATGCATTTCTGACAGCCGATGCACGTCTCGGCATTGACCTGTGAACGTGCCGCTGGTTTGGCCAGCACGACGCAGGGCGACTTGAAGATGATGGCCTTGACACCTGGCTCTGCCGCCACGCGCTTGACCGTTGCCACAGCTTCGGCGTGGTCGAGGGGATTTACGGTCTCCACCACCGAAAGGCCAATGGCACGCAATACCTTTTCGATGCTTACGGCCTGCACGACCTCGCCGCGGATTGTCCTGCCTGTACCCGGATGCGGCTGATGACCGGTCATGGCCGTCGTTGAGTTATCGAGTACGACCAGCGTCATATCGGCCTGATTGTAGAACGCGTTGACTGTTCCCGTGATGCCGGCGGCAAAGAAGGTCGAGTCGCCGACAAAGGCAAAGCATTTCGTCTGCGGGTCCATATGGTAGACGCCCTGTGCGATATTGATGCCGGCGCCCATGCACAGGCAGGTATCGCACATGTCCAGCGGGGCCGCATTGCCCAGTGTATAGCAGCCGATGTCGCCGCAGTAGATGGTCTTCTGCCCGCGCATGGCCTCTTTTACGGCCACGAAGGAAGCGCGGTGCGGACAGCCTGCACAGAGTACCGGCGGCCGTACCGGAAGCGCAGGTGTTTTTTCTGCCGGCTCCTCCGGCTGCGGCTGGCCCAGGAATGCGCTTATCGCCCGGCCGACGGATTCGACCGTATTTTCGCCAGCCGTCTGGACATCGCCGGTCAGCTTGCCGCGGATCACCGTCGACAGATGGTATTTGCCGCAGACGGTCAGCAGGGCCCGTTCGATGACGGGGTCGAGCTCCTCGATGCAGAGGACTTCATCAAGCCCCTGCAGGAACCGGACTGCAAGCTCCTCGGGAAAGGGGAACGGAGTCGCTACATGCAGCACGGGGAGATGATCATCCTGTGCCAGGTTGTCACGCGTGTACATGCTGCTGACCCCATGCGTCGCAATGCCCTTGCGCAGCTTGCCCTGCTGTCCTGCGCCCGGCAGTATCTTATTGCGCGGATATTCCGAAAGCACCTTGCTGAGCTCAGCATTGCGTGCCTCGATGGCCGCATGGCTGCGCACCGAAAGTTTCGGGAAGATGACCCATTTGGAGGAATCCTTGACAAAGCCCTCGTAGTCATGCTGCTCATATTCGGCCTCATCCCTGACCTCGATGGCCTCATAGGCATGATCGATGCGCGTTGTCGGGCGCAGGAATACCGGCGTGTGATATTTTTCCGAGAAGGCAAAGCCCTCCTGCACCATCGCATAAGCCTCAGCCACCGTTGACGGGTCAAATACGGGTACCTTGGAAAACATGCCGAAGGTCCGCGTATCCTGCTCCGTCTGCGAAGAAATCGGCCCCGGGTCATCGGCAACGACAATGACCAGACCGCCTTTGACACCGATATATTCAAGGCTCATCAAAGGATCGGCCGCCACGTTGAGTCCTACCTGTTTCATCGTTACCAGGGCGCGGGCGCCGCTATACGCTGCACCGGCAGCCACTTCGAGCCCTGCCTTTTCGTTGATTGACCATTCCACATGGATATCCGCCGAACCGCGCTTGGCAATGGTCTCAAGAATCTCTGTCGAGGGTGTCCCCGGATAGCCTGCCGCCAGATTGACACCTGCCGCCAGTGCACCCAGGGCAATCGCCTCGTTGCCCATCAGGAATTCGCTATGCATGATTGACTCTCTCCTAAATTTTTTCTATTCTTCATACATTACCGTAAACATTGTCCTCTCTGATTGTAACATTGTAAAGAAACTATGTCAAAAAAAGACGACAGACAAATAAAAAATGCTATCCTTTCCCTCGGAAAGAATAGCATCTGTCGTTTATAATTTGCTCAGGATGAACTCAGCCTGGCCGGTCAGCGTATAATCGCCCAGCCCCGCTGGCAGGAAGACGGTCTCGCCCTTGGCCAATGCCAGCTCATGCGCACCAGCCGAAAGCTTCAAGCTGCCCGTCAGCACCGTGAGGCTCTGGAAGGACTCCTCGCCTGCCGTAAGCTTGCAGGACGTGGCCACCGTTCCATGGTAGGCCGTGAAATACTCGCATTGCGCCAGCAGCTTGAGGCTGACGCCAGGAATCACATCAAGGCAGGCCAACGGCTCGGTACCGCGCACAGGCGGCGCCAGCTTTGTCACCGCCAGGGCCTTATTGACATGGAGCTCACGCGGCTTGCCGTCCTTGCCGACGCGGCCGTAATCATAGATACGATAGGTCGTGTTCGAGCTCTGCTGGATCTCACAGATCAATATACCCTCACCGATTGCATGCAATGTGCCCGCATCGATGAAGAACACATCCCCCTTATGGACGGGAACGCGATTGCAGACTTCGAGCAGCGTGTTGTCAGCAATGCGGCGCCGGAATTCTTCCTGCGTGATTTCGTGCTTGAAGCCATAGAGCAGGCTGGCTCCCGGCTCGCAGTCGACGATATACCACATCTCGGTCTTGCCGTACTCCCCCTCAACGCGCAGCGCATATTCGTTATCGGGATGCACCTGCACCGACAGGTTCCCCTTGGCATCAATGAGCTTGATGAGCAGCGGGAAATACGGGAATGCTGCGGCCTTCGTGCCGAGCACGTCCTCGCCCTGCTCCGCCAGCCAGGCCGCCAGCGTCTTGCCAGCTGCCTCGCCATTGACGATGAGGCTCTGCCCATCCTTGTGGCACGAAAGTTCCCAGCTTTCGGCTACCTTATCCAATGATGTCTTCTTGCCATATTCATCCTTAAGACGCGTACCGCCCCAGAGATAATCCTTGAGTGGGGCCTCCAGTTTCAACGGGTAAATCATTCCAGCAACCTTCCCTTCTTTGTCTCTTGTCCACACACAACGTATATTATAGCGTTTCTGCCAGCAGCCGTCCACTCAAGATAAACCTTGTGCCAACGCCCTGCTCACTTGTACACGCAATGGCGATTCCATGACGATCGGCGATTTCCCGGGCAATCGCCAGCCCCATACCAGTTCCCTGGGCATTATTTTCGCGGCGTGCATGGAAACGATCGAAGATATATGGTAAATCCGCCGCTGCAATCCCACAGCCATGATCTTCCACCGTCACCTGCCAGCTGTCCAGCTCACGCTGGCCACGAATTTCGACAGTCTGTCCCGCAGCCGAAAACTTCACCGCATTGTCGAGCAAGATTACCACCAGCTGACGCAACCGCCCATAGTCCCCAGCCACAGGCAAGGATTCCGATAGTTTCACTGTCACTTCCACTGCTTTTGCAGCAGCTACCGGCTGGATGCTGCCAGCTGCTTCCTGTATAGCTTCCCGGAAATCCAGCGGTGTCATCTCCATCGTAAAGCCTGGATTCTGCAAGCGGGAAAGTTCCAGCAAATCGCCCACCAGACGCTCCAAGACCGACAGATTCTCCATCATCTGGTGGAGGTATTTGCCGCGTTCCGCTTCGTGCGTTACCAGCCCCGACACCAATAATTCCGCTGTACCGCGCAGCACCGTAAGCGGTGTGCGCAGCTCATGGGAAATTGCCGAAAGGAAATCCTGCCGCTGCTGCGTCAACTGCTCACGCTCCTGCCGTGCCGCCTCCAGCCGCCCGCCGAGCCTGTCGATATCGCCAGCCAGCATGCCGATCTCATCCTGCTGGCTGATGCCCGTGCGCTCATCATACCGCGCCTGCGCAAACGAACGCGCCACAGCCTGCATCCGGTATAATGGCGCAATGAACCTGCGCGTCAAGAGCAGCGCCAGGATGCCCGCCAGCAACAGCCCCAGCAGCACAGAAATCACCAGCAGGCGCAGCCCCTCGCTCAACGTCTGCCGCATTTCCTGCAACGGCCGATGGATCAGCACGGCGCCGATCACCGCGCCGTCCTCTCCCCAAAGGGGCGCCCCCACTGTCAGGGACGGCGTGTCTATGAGTGCACCGAAATCACGGCTGACGGCCGTTCTGCCAGCCAGCACTTGCTGCAGGATCTCCGACACGGCTGGCGGCAGTTCACCATCCTCGCGGCCCGTATTCTCCCCGTAGGCGTAGATGGTGTGGTTCTTGGCAGCCACGAGCCATACCTTGCCCTGCATCATCTGATCCAGCTGCCAAAGGAATTGCCCAGCCTGATTCGCCGCGGCTGGCGCGGTGGCGCTCACGCCGTACTGCTGACGGCACCAGCCATGCTGCGCACGTCCAGACCCCATATGGCGCATCATATGATGCGGACTGCGGGATGCTGGCGCTATGGCCGCATTTTCATCCGCTACTCCCTCAGCCAGCAGCTGCTGGCTGCCGGCCAGGGAGGGAATAGCCGCTGCCAGCGTCTCAGCGCGCTGCCGGAGCTCCTGCTCATACACCTGCTGGCTGTAACGCGTGAACAGCCAGGAAAATACCGCACCACAAAGAAGGGCAAACAACAGCAGTGTCAACGAGAAATACGCCAGCAAGCGTTTGGTCAAGCGATGTTTCATGCCATGACCTCCCACCGGTAGCCGCGCCCCCACACCGTGCCGATGGCACAGCCTGCCAGGCCTGCTTGCTCCAGCTTCGCCCGCAGCCGGCGTATATGCGTATCGACAGTACGTGTATCTCCCGTGTAGTCCATGCCCCAGATCTTGTCGAGCAGCTTGTCCCGGGAAAACAACTGCCCGGGATTCGCCGTAAACAGCAACAAAAGATCGGCCTCCTTATGCGTGAGGCGCACAGTTTTCCCGGCCACCAGCACCCTGCCGGATTCTTCTTGAAACACCAGATTGCCGTATTGACGCCCCTGCCCCGCATCGCCGCTGCGGGACAAGCGCCGCAGTATCGCCTTGACGCGTGCCATGACCTCTGCAGCTGAAAAGGGTTTGACCACGTAATCATCGGCACCGATCTCCAGCCCCATGATGCGGTCATAATCCTCCCCACGCGCCGTGATCATGATGATGGGCACATCCGAACAGGCCCGGACCTTCCGGCAGACAGCAAAGCCGTCAAGCTTTGGCATCATGACATCGAGCAGGATCAGATCGATATCCTCCGTGCAGAACAACTGCCAGGCCTGCTCCCCATCTGCAGCCATCACGGTCTCATAGCCAGCTGCCCGGGCAAAATTATCCAATATATCGCGAATCGCTTCGTTATCGTCTGCCAGCAATAGTTTCATTTCTCTCCCTCCTGACAATCCTAGTCTAGCAGAAAAGCCCCGTCCTGTCGTGCCGCAAAAAATTTTTTTCTTGTAACAGTTTTGTCACAACTGCCTGCTATACTGGACACAGAAAAGAAAACACAAACATTTACAGGAGGAATTCCCTATGAAAAAGAAAATCATCGCCCTGCTCACTGGTGCCCTGCTCATGCTGGCAGTGCCAGCATTTGCTGCCGACAGCGATCCAGCCCCCGCGGATAATGGCTGGGGCTGCTGGCGCAACAACACCCACTGCCCGTATGGCCCGGAAGACAATCGCGGCGATTCCTACTGCGGTGGCGGCCAGCGCGGCTGGCACCATCGCCAGTGACACACCACCATTTTCTGCTTAACCTCCAGGCCCGATCATCCGATATATAGATGAGGGAATTTGGCTCTCAACGAAACGGATTTCAATGGCCAAGAAAAGGAGGACATCATGGCTAACACCATCCATCACGCAGGCCACCATCCCCGGCTGGAGAATGCCGGCCCGGCCAGCAAAAAGCGTCCTGCTGCGGGGGCTGACCGCCGTCAGGACATCATCCGTGCTTCTCTGGGTGCTGACAAGGATTTCTCCCTGTCCCTTTCGGATACGGCCTTGTCCCATGCCGCCCGGCGGCCGCAGGCAGATACCGCCGCAGCCTCGGGGCAGCAGGGCGTCCGCCCGGAGGAGGAGCAGCTTTCCGCCAAGGCCAAAGATTACCTGGCCAAGCTGCGGGAACAATACGGCGACTACGACTTCATCATCGCCGATGACGTGCAGAATCCACTCGACGTCACTGGCCCCAGCAACAAGAAATACTTCGTTGTCCTGTCCAGCGAGGAAATCGAGCGCATGGCAGACGACAAGGACTTTGCGCAGGAAGTGATGGGCAAGGTCGAATCCGCCATCGGCACGCTGAACAAGGTCCAGGAACAAGGACTGCTCGGCGAGGGAGTGCGCTTCAGCCGCTTGGCGATTTCCTTTGATGCTGACGGCAACACAAAGCTGTTCGCTGAACTTGAGCGCATGAGTGAAGAGCAGCAGCAGCGTCTCGAAAAAGCCAAGGCCAAGCGCGCCGAGGAGAAAAAAGCCGCCGCCAAAGAGCCCCGGCCACCACTCCCCGATGATGCAGGCCTGCGTAACGCCATCAAAAACAGACGGCCGCCACATCATCCGCCGTTGGAATCCATCCTGCGGCTGCTGCAACAAGAGGAGACTAAGCCCGCCGCTCAGGCCGAGGGCCAAGCCGGGCAGCAGAAGCCTCATGGCAGGCACCATCATCCAGTCCACCACACACCAAAATCCTCTGCCACACCACCACCTGCCACCCAGACGGTGCGCATTGAAGCCGGCTCGGTAGAGGAACTGCTCGACAAAGCACAGCAGATTGAATGGTAACTATATAGAAAGAAAAAACTCTGGTGCAGAACACATTGCACCAGAGTTTTTTTTGCTGAAATAGCTTCAACGAACTTCTGTGACGACACCATCCTTCGTATAAACGTAGATGGATTTGCCATTATGATGGAAGACATACTGTTTGATGCTGCCTTCTTTTGTCTCGCTCGCATTGATACGATCCGGCTTGCCCATCGCTGCCGTAACCTTTTCTTCGGAATCGCCTGGACGCAGGTTACCGTATTTTCCCTCTTCCAGCGATTTCTTATGTTTTTCCGCATTCTGCGCATCGGAAGCAGCCTGCTTTTTCGCTTCATTCTCCATGCCGATAATCAGCCGTTTGAACGGGATAATCTTATCAGCCAATGCACCATTATAATTATCGGGCAAATCAGCTGCCAGCTGCTGTAATGTCTTGTTTTCCAAAACATTGAGATTCGTCATATGGCCATCGTATGTGCTGACTTCACGCATGGCCTTTGCATAAGTCTTCAGTACAGCTGCATCGGGGCAATCCACTGCCATCTTTTCCGCTACACTATCACTGTCGAAATCGTGCAGGAGATTCAGCGCATAATCGATTTTCTTTTGATCTGGCTTCGAGAATGAAATGTCACGCAGGATATCTTCAGCCTGCTGATATTTCTTTAGCAGTGCGGTTTTATACTCGGAATCCAGTTCCTCGCTATACTCCGAAACCACCTGCGCCTTCATCTCATGAAAGCCATTGATGCCGCCGACAACTGCGGCTACGATTCCCATCATGACAGCCAGCAAAGCCAGCGGATAACGGCGACGCTTGAAAAAAATCCCGCCCACCGCAAATATGAGCAAAGGGCAAGCTAGAAATAATACAATCGTTATAAAAGACATAACACCCTCCTCGTCCACATACAGATATTTTTATTCTACCACCACTATGCAAACAGGTAAATGGGACTAATGGGCATAAAAATACCAGCTACTGCCAAGGCAGTAACTGGTATTTAGCAAAACCAATCGATTAGTCTTTGATTGCAGCCAGGACTTCCGATGCAGACAGGTTATTCTCTGCCATGTAAGCCGTCAGCTCCTGATAATCCTCTTTAGCTTTCTTTTCCTTCACATCAGCAAGCTGTGCTTTGAGTTTTTTGAGCTCATCCTGCTTCTTGGCGATTTTCTCCTCGAGAACCGAAATCTTCTCATCATAGTTTGCTTTTCTTGCCATTTTGACTTCTCCTTTTATCTCGAATCAATCGATTTATTTTATAACATAGATTGTAGCAAATAATCCATGATTCTGCAAGATTATTCTTGCCCAATATCATTTATTGATTCTCCAGCTGTTGGCTCAATCGCTCCGCCAGCAACGTATACCGCCTGCGCATCCGATCGTTTTCAACGGCAGTTGTCAGTGCCGCCTTGCTACCAAGCAAAATGACCTGCCGTTTAGCACGCGTTACCGCCGTATACAAAAGATTTCGTTGCAGCATGATGCGATGACTGGGCGTCAATGGCAGTATGATGACCGGATACTCACTGCCCTGGCTTTTATGGACACTCATCGCATATGCCAGCATGAGCTCATTGAGCTCACTTTTCTCGTAATCAACGACGAGTTCCTCGGAAAATTGTACCGTAATATGACTCGGTTCCACGGCGGCAATAAAACCGATATCGCCATTAAATACACCTTTGGTATAATTGTTTTTTGTCTGCATGACTTTATCGCCCAAGCGAAAAATCTGCACACTGTTGACAAATTCAGCCTTGGATGCTGCCTTTGGGTTCAGCGCTTCCTGCAAAAGTTTATTGAGATTCGCTACGCCACATTCCTGCCGATGCATCGGCGATAACACCTGCACATCCGTCAATGGATTGAACCCTGCTTTCGGCAAAGTTTCAGCACATAAGGCCACAATAGTCTTGGCCGTCACTTCATCATTCGGCGTTTCAATGAATTGGAAATCACCAGTCATCCCGCAGGACGGCAGGCGCCCCGCATTGATGGCATGCGCATTGAGCACGATGGTGCTCTCCCCGCCTTGGCGGAATACCTCACTGAGGCAGACACTCGGTATGACCCCTGCCCGCAGGATATCCTTGAGCACCGAGCCAGGGCCGACGGCTGGCAGCTGATCCACATCACCGACGAGGATCACATGGCAGCCATCCGGGACCGCCTCAAGGAAATGCTGCATGAGCACGATATCCATCATCGATACCTCATCGAGGATGATGGCATCAGCCTCCAGCTGCTCATCCGAATCCTTGGCAAACATCGAACCGCCATCTTCTGCCCGGCCGCCCTGCGCCTCAAGCATGCGATGCACAGTCATCGTCCGGCGTCCCGTAGCATCGGCCAGCCGTTTTGCTGCCCGCCCCGTAGGCGCGCCGAGCAGGATGTTGAGCCCCGCCAGTTCCAGCATGTCGAGCATGCCACGCACGACCGTCGTTTTACCGGTACCAGGGCCACCGGTCAGCACGAAAATGCCATGCGTAAGCACCGCTGCCATCGCCTCCCGCTGGCCCTTGGCAAGATCAAGCCCGGTCATCGTCTCCCATTCCTCAACGAGCTTGGCTGGGTTGGCGATAGAAAGCGGCTCTGCATACTTCTGCAAGTAAAGTAATTTTCGCGCGACCTTCTTCTCCGCCCGGTAAAGATACGGCGGGTAGATCAGCGTCTCTGCACCGACATATTCGACGGCCAGCCGCTGAAGCTCCAACTGTTTCTTGAGCACCCGGCGCACCGTTTCCGGCTCCACCTGCAGGAGCTTGGACGCTTTGCCCACCAATGGCTCCTCGGGAATACAGCAGTGCCCGTTGAGCGAGATCTGCTGCAAGGCATAGTCGATACCAGCAGCCACACGCCCCTCATCATCGCGCGTCATCCCGAGGCTGGCGGCAATGGCATCAGCCGTCGCAAAACCGATGCCCTCGACTTCCTGTGCCAGCTGATAGGGATGGCTTTCAAGCATATCGATGGCAAAGGAACTATATTGCTTGTAGATACGCGCTGCCAAAGCACCTGATACCCCATGACTCTCCAGCCAGAGCATGATTTCACGCAGCTCGGACTGGCTGTTGTAAGAAGCCGCGATCTTTTCTGCCGTTTTGCGTCCAATGCCCTCTACCAGCTCCAGCTGATGCGGCTTCTGCTCGATGATGGCAAGCGTGTCTGCGCCAAACTTGGCTACGATACGCCTTGCCATCGCCGGGCCTACTCCATCAATGACACCTGAGCCCAGGAAGCGTTCGATGCCCTCGATACTTGTCGGTGACTCCAGCCGCATGCTCACAGCCTTGAACTGCTGCCCGAACCGCGGATGGACAATCCAGCTGCCCTTCAGGTGGATCTGCTGCCCGACCAGCGGCGGCTCCGCATTCACCGTCACATTGATGCGGCTGTTCTGATGTGCCGGCCGCAAGCGGAATACCGAAAACTGGCCATTGTCACTCGCAAAGATCACGCTGTCTACGAGGCCCTCGATTTCCTCTTCTGCTTGCAGCCCCAGCGTCGTCTGCTGATATTCAGAATTTGCCATAGACGGCCTCTCCTTTCTTCACGCTTCGGTAAGACGCTCCCACTTTTCATAGCGCTGAACGATTTCCTCTTCCTTGGCCGCATATGCCTCAGCGATTTTCTGGCTCTTCACGGGATCTGCCTGCACCGCAGGATCGTTCATCTGATACTCCAGGCCCTTGAGCTCTGCCTCAGCCATGGCGATCTCAGCCTCAGCGCGCTGGATCATCTCCGTACGCTTGGCCTCACTCATGCTCTGGATGCGGCCAAGTTCAGCCTGTGCCTTCGCCTTGTTGTCCTCAGCTGCCTGCCCGGCCAGCTCGCCTGTCTTTCTTGCCGCCTTGGCCTGCTTTTCCTTTTCACGGGCCGCCTTGATTTTCTGGGCTTTTTCCTCCTCCAGCCGTGCCTCTTCGGCCTCCGCGGCAGCCAGCTCCTTCTTCATCAGATAGTAGCTGTAATTGCCCATATACTCGGTCAGCTGGCCATTCTCAAGTTCCAGCGTGCAATTGGCGACCTTATCGAGGAAATAACGGTCATGCGATACGGCCAGGAACGTCCCCGGATAAGCCATGAGCGCTTCCTCGACGGCCTCGCGGGCCGGGATGTCCAGATGGTTGGTCGGCTCATCAAGCACGAGGAAGTTCGCCCCTGTCAGCATGAGCTTGAGAAAAGCCACCCGCGACTGCTCACCGCCAGAAAGATCGCCGATGCGGCGCAGGACTTCATCGCCATGGAACAGGAAGGCACCGAGATACTTACGCGCCTGCTCCTCATCGATGCCATACTCGTACATGATCTCATCCAGCACAGTGCTTTCCATATGCAGGCCCTCGTGCTGCTGGGAGAAATAGCCGATCTTGACGCGGCTGCCGATTTTCACGCGGCCAGCAGCTGCTTCGATCTCACCGACCAGCACGCGCAGCAGCGTCGTCTTGCCCGCACCATTCGGGCCGACAAGTGCCACGCCATCCCCTTTGCGGATCAGCAGCGAGATATTGCGGAAAATATCATGCGCGCCAAAGGAAAACGCCACATCCTCCAGCTCGGCCACACGCTGCGCACACTCTGGCGGCGTATTGAGCGCAAAATAATTGAAGGACGCCTCTTCCGGTGGCAATACAATGCGTTCCAGGCGATTGAGCTGGCTTTGACGGCCGCGCGCCTGTTTGGACTTGATGCCAGCCTTGTACTTGCGGATATATTCTTCGGTCTTCCTGATATGCTCCTGCTGCTTTTCATAAGCCGATTGCAGCGCTGCCCGGCGCTGCGTTTTGACCTTCATGAAATACGTGTAATTACCCTCGTAACTCGTTACCGTCTTATTCTCAAGCTCAATGATCCGCGTCGCTACCTTATCGAGGAAATAACGGTCATGCGAGATAATCAGCACGCCCCCTTTATAGCTCTTCAAAAAACCTTCGAGCCACTCAATCATATGGATATCGAGATGGTTGGTCGGCTCATCGAGGAACAGGAAATCCGGTTCACGCAGTAGTGCCTTCGCCAGGCAGATACGCGTCTTCTGCCCTCCCGAGAAATGCTGCACGTCCTTGGCGAACTCCGCCTCCGTAAAACCAAGACCAAAGGCGATGCGCCGGATGCGGCTCTCATAATCATAGCCTTCGAGGCGCTCAAACTGCTCGACCACCTTGCTGTAAGCCTTCATCGTCTCTTCATCATGATCTACGGCGATCTTTTTCTCTAATGCCCGCTTGCGCTCGCCGAGTTCGATGATATCATCAAAGGCCCGGCGGAACTCATCATAGAGTGTCCCCTCGCCAAAATCTGCCTGCTGCTCGACATAGCCGATTGTATCGGCACTATCAAGCTGTATCGTGCCGCCATCTGACTCTTCCTGCCCCATGAGCATCTTCATCAGCGTCGTCTTGCCCGCACCATTCGCGCCAACAAAACCCACGCGGTCACCGCGTCCTACCTCAAAATTCACATCATGAAACAACTCATCGATGCCAAAGGCCTTCTTCAGTCCCATGACTTTCAATATACCCAAAATCCACTCACCTCATCGAGAAATACGAATATCAGTTCTGCTATAATAAAGCCTTCCCCGAAAGGGGAAGGTTTATACTATTTACGATAATCCAAGCCGATATGGACAACAGCCTGATTCGAGCTGCCGCCATCCATGATCACACATTTGAACGGCATGCCATAGAAGACATCGGTATTGCGCGTCGACGTCGTGATCGTCGTCTGCTGCCGCGAACTCGTCTTGCCCGTCTCGACGCCTGAGATGATAAAGCCCTTGCGCTGCAAGATGCCCGCCACCTCAGCACCAGCACCGTTGATGCCGCTGTCGTTGATGACCATGACCGAAATCTGGTTCGGCTTCATCGCTTGCTGTTCTTTCTTCTGCTCACCAGCCTCGGAGACCTCCTCGACCTTGCCCGTTGCGTTCTGCGACTTGGCAAGGATCTGCATGTCCTTCGGCAGGCTCTTCATGTATTCATCCTCATCGGCCTGCGCCTTAGCCTTTTCCTCAGCCGTGGCCTCAATGCCCAGCTCATCCATGATCAGCTGCCGCAGATCCGTGATATCGGGAATCCAATAGCTGACATCCTGCAGATAGGCCGGCTGGCCGGGAACCATCTGCGCCGACAAGCCATTATCATGGATGGCCTTCATCTGCTTGGCAAAGCTCAAAAGCTCCGGAACCGACATATCTGTCGTGATTGCCGAGCTTACCTCCTCGATGAACTTCGGCAGCCGCGGCAGCATCTCAGCCGAAATCAGCTTTGCCAGGCACGCCTTGACGAACTTCTGCTGGCGGCCGATGCGGCCAATATCGCCTTCCCCATCACGATAGCGGACATACTGGATGGCCTTCTTGCCATCCATATGCTGCTCTCCCGGATAGAGATCAATGACAAGACCGCCATTATCATCCCAGGGATCTTCATAGTGCATGCGCTTTTCTACATCGATATCCACGCCCCCCATCGCATCAATGATGCGCTCAAAGGCCGTCGTGTTGATGATGATGTAGTGATCGATCTTGACGCCAAGCAACGATTCTACCGATTTCTGCGACATCTTATGCCCGCCATAGGCATAGGCATGATTAATCTTCTCATAGCCATGGCCATCAATCGGCACCCGCGTATCACGCGGCACCGAAAGCAGTGCCGCCTTGCCTTTGTCTTCATCGAGTGCCGTGACCATCATCGTATCACTGCGCCCCACATCATCCTTGCGGCTATCGACACCAAGTATCATGACATGGACAATATCATTTTTTGCTGATGCCCCCAGGATTCCTCCCGAGCTGCCACCCTGCTGGCTGCGGCCCAGCGAAAACCCCGCTACCGCTACCATTATCGCCAGCAGGAACATTCCCACCAGCCGCAAACGCTTAAAACTGCGTTTCTTTTTGCGTTTCTGCCGCATTAAATCGCGCTCCTTAGCCAATAATTCAACTCACTAAGTATAACAAAAAACGGCCTTCTCCGCAAACAGAAAAGGCCACAGACAACACGCTGGCGGCGAAGTCTCAATCCGCCAAAAAAACCGAAGGATCGATGTTGATTTCATGGATGAAATGACGCAATTCATTATCCGACAAGACGATCTCAATCGCCTTTTCCCCTGCCGGATCTTTTGACAAATAAATCGTATGGGGAATCGACAGGATATTGCCATCAGGATCAGCAAACAGGATGATTGTCGGCATCTCCGTCTGCCCAAAAAGACAGTCCTTGACAATACCATATCCGTAAATCGTTTTCAGTATCGTACCGACAGGATAGATCGACACATTGTTGAAAAACAGCTTGAGTAGATCCTCATCAAATTGCCCTTTCATGACACGGGTCATGATTGTATAAGCCACATGTGACGTATATGCTTTCTTGTAAGGACGCTCACTTGTCAAAGCATCATATACATCCGCAATGGCCACGATCTTGGCATAGCGATGGATCTGCTCACCTGCCAATCCACGCGGGTATCCCCGTCCATCAACATGCTCATGATGCTCAGCAGCAATTGCCGCCAAAACACTCGGCGACGGAAGCATGCGCTCCATATGCATGATCCGGGCAGCACCATCCAGCGGATGCTGCTGCATCATGGAAAACTCAGCCTCCGTAAGGTGCGTCGTCTTTGTCAGGATAGCCGGCGGGACATTGATCTTCCCCAGATCATGGAGCAGCGCTCCCAAGGTCAACAGCAGCAGATCCTTCTTGGAATAATGGCAAAGCATCCCGAGCATTGCCGATAGGATTGCTACATTGACACTATGCGAAAAGGTATACGTGTCGTGCAGACGGATATCGGTAAGCTGGACAAGATTTTCCTTGCGGTCAATGATGTCAAAGATGATTTTCTCGGATACAGCCTGCATGGCATCCACATCAAGCTCGCCAGTCTTCTCCACGCTCTGGAAGGTCTCATATACCTCTTTGATGGCATTGATACGTGTCTTCTCCTGCACCACATCTTCCGGCGGCATCAGCTGGAAATTAGGGTTCAGCGAAGTGACCGTAACCGTCGGGATCCCGATCTTCTTGAGCTGGTCAATGTACTCGAGGGTTATCGGCTGCCCCTTGACCAGATAACTGGCTCCATGCTTGTTGTATATACTTTGCGCAATAATCATGCCCTGCTTGAGCTTCCTGATTGGCAGGCGTATCATTGCTCATCCCATCCCTTCATCCAAAACTGTACAACTATACACCACAATATCTATATCATATCTTATTTCGCAGGATTTGCAAAG
>NZ_VTOZ01000030.1:0-38068 GCF_008271345.1 Pseudoselenomonas caprae | reverse complement strand
TCATCCCTGTATTCCGCACCTCTTACACCAATCACATCTATGGCCCAGGACATAATTCCTTCACAGTTTCCGAGGATGGAAAAACGGATCTTTTGGTGTACCATGCCCGCAACTACACCGAAATCACAGGTGATCCCCTCTACGATCCCAACCGCCATACCCGGGTGCAGCCCATCCACTGGCGCGAAGATGGGATGCCTGATTTCGGCGTACCTGTAGAGGAAAATCGCACAATGCATGCATAGAAAGGAGCTAGTTGCCATGTCTAAGATATTCAATCGGGATTTTTTGAATTATGGAGGCCTTTTCTACTTCTATTTCATGATTTGGGCTATTGTCTTGGCCTTCCTGCCGCTATGGCTGAAAGATATCGCCGGACTCAATGAAGCTGAAGCTGGTTTTGTCTTTTCCTCCATGTCGCTGATTGCTCTTTGCTATCATCCGTTTTTCGGTGTCATCCAAGACAAATTGCGTTACAGAAAGAATCTCTTCGGTGTCATCGCCATTGCCCTCTTATTCATGGGACCATTTTTCAGCTATCTGTTCCAAGAACTCCTCGCTTTCAATGTCTACGCAGGTGCACTTCTCGGCAGCAGTTATCTGAGCCTCTGCTTTTTCGGCGGCGTAGGCGTAGTCGAATCCTATATCGAAAAAGTCAGCCGCAAGAATGGCTTTGAATACGGTCATGTCCGGCTCTTTGGTTCACTAGCTGGCGCTACTGCCACGTTCATCGGTGGTCTTCTCTATGTAAATAACCCCGACAGCATTTTCTGGTTTGGCAGCGGATCGGCGGTACTCCTCTGCCTGCTGCTTTATCTGGCTCGTGTCAAGGGAGAACAATCACCAGAAGAACAACGGGCTCAGACATCTGCCGCCAGCATAAATAAAAAGGATGTCTTGGAAATCTTAAAACAGAAAAGATTTTGGGCCTTTGCCCTGATCATCGTAGGTACTGCCTCGATTTATGATGTCTTTGATCAGCAATTCCCCAACTATTACGTAACCTTTTTCGCCACGAAGGAAGCCGGCATCGACACCTTCAGCAAACTCTGCGCAACCCAGACGGCGTTGGAAGCCGTGCTGATGGTTTTTGCTCCCGCACTTGTCAATAAGATTGGTGCCAAAAGAGGTCTTCTGTTATTTGGACTTCTGACCTTCGTGCGAATTGCTGGCAGTGCATTCTTCACCACCCCCATCGCCCTCTCAGCTTTCCGTCTCATTGCAGCCTTCGAAATGCCCCTCATGCTGGTTTCCGTCATGAAATACATCTCAGCTGTATTCGATGTTCGTCTCTCTGCCACAGTCTATCTCCTAGGATTCAACCTGGCAAAACAGGGCGCCGTAGTCATCTTCTCCTCTATCGCCGGTGGCATGTATGCCTCGATGGGATTCCAAAGCACCTATACCTTTTTGGCCTTGAGCGTTCTCCTTATCACTTTCATCAGCATCTTCACGCTGAAAAATGATAAAGGAGCAAACGAAAAACTAGTGGCCGCCGTAGAAAAATAATCCCCCCTTCCAACGCAAAAACAACGAAGCTCCTGCGAACTATCCATCGCTTGGAGCTTCGTTGTTTTATCCGACACCAGCCATCAGGCGGCATCAACCATACTAGAAGTCCGTAATGCTCTCTACTTGCCAGCATTACAGGTGCGGCCGGAAAACCAGCTTTCCATCCGCATCTACCCGGCTGAGATGCCTCAGGAAGAACCGGGCTATGGTTCCCGTTATCAAGGCCGAGATGAGCGTACCTTCCCGGATGCCTTCGATCCCATCCAGATACACGAGGGATATGACCGCTGCCAGTATGACCAGGATAACATCGTTGCCTGTCTTGACCTTGCCGAACTCCAGCTGGAAATAGCGGGATACGGCGTACACGATGCCCTCGCCAGGAAGCATCAGCACATTGGCAATGCCCTGCACGGCCACGCCGAAAGCGATCAGCGTAGTGCCGATGAGCAAAGGCAGCAGCTGCCACAGGTAATCCGTGGGGACCACCCAGGCCCATATCGCCATGAAAAAGTCAATGAACCAGGCAAAGACCAGCGTGACCGGGACCTGCAGGAGCTGGATAGCCGCAAAATCTTTGCGCAGCAGCAGATATTGCCCCAGCACAAACACCATATTTATCGTAAAAGTCATCTGGCCGAGGGTGAACGGCGATGCCAGGCTGATGACATACGGAAGACTCGATATCGGCGACGTCCCCAGCGTGCTCTTGACCACCAGCGCAATGCCGGAGGCCTGGACGATCACAGCCATGAGGAACAACAGATAACGGGTTGCTATTGACATAAAAATACCTCCCAACGAATAAACAAGTATACGTTGGGAGATACGAAAAGTCAAATATTTTGCCTGCAGATGCACCCTTTGGACACCATCCTTATTCTTTCAGCAGTTTTTCGACACCTTCTCGAATCTCATTGCCTACCCCGGCGAACCGCCATTTCGTTTGTGCGTATATCACCCCTGCGCCAGCCCCCAGCATCCCACCGAAAGCCACATTATCGGCAAAGATCCTGCCGATTGCCTTGTTTTTCTGTTTGTCCGTCATCTTTGCATACTCCGGCGAGGTCACCAAGGCCTTCGTTTCTTTATATACTGCCATGCCCGTTTTCCCTGCCGTGTAGAGGCAGCCAAGCACGGTAGTGATGCCCAAGCCACCTGCCACTTGCGCAAGCTGCATTTCATTCAAGACCATCCCGGTAGTTTTGATTTTCATTGTCGTCGTTATGTCCATGGATTTGACAGTTCCGCTTCCCATATACTATAATACCCAAATGTTTGCACGTTCCTATCATAAGCAAGTGAGGTTTACTATGGACATAGCGATTCTTATCTGGATCCAGGAAAATCTGCGCGCCGATTGGCTGATGCCAGCCGTACAGGCAAGCAATGCCAGCGGACATTATGGTGCCTTTTGGCTGGTACTGGCCTTGGCTTTATCCCTGCGCAAAGCCACGCGCCAGCACGGAATGCTCATCTTAAGCTCCCTGTTGTTCTGCGGTGGCATAGCCGCAGTCTTGAAGCATCTGGTCATGCGTCCCCGCCCCTTCCTGACACATCCCGAACTTCTGCCCTTAGGCCAACTGCCCCACTCCTTTTCCTTTCCTTCCGGCCACACGGTCTGCGCTTTTGCCGCAGCTTTCATCCTCTGGCGGATCTGCCGTGGCTGGTACCGCTATCTTGGACTGGGGCTTGCCGCATTCATGGCTTTTTCCCGGCTCTACGTCGGCGTGCACTACCCCAGCGATATCCTTGGCGGCATAGGGATCGCCGCCCTTGGCAGCGCTGCGATCTGGCATTGCCGAAATAAATTGCTCCGCTATACAGGAATCTCCCGCCACCTTAGCGAATAATGCCTCTAGAGTTCCACGCATTGTCACTTTATGGAGGCGATATCATGCTGATTGGTGTACCAAAAGAAATCAAGAATAACGAGAATCGTGTCGGCCTTACGCCCGCAGGGGCAGAGGCGCTTACCAAAGCCGGCCACAAAGTCCTGGTGGAGCAGGGCGCAGGGCTCGGCAGCGGTTTTGCCGATGCGGATTATACGGCCGTTGGCGCTTCGCTCTCAGCTGACAAGCAAAAGCTGTTCGACGAAGCAGAGATGATCATCAAAGTAAAAGAACCCCTGCCGGAGGAGTATGACCTCTTCCATGAAGGCCAGATACTCTTCACCTATCTACACCTGGCGCCAGAGCCCGAGCTGACTGCCGCACTGCTGAAGCACAAGGTGACAGGCATCGCCTACGAAACCGTCGTCGGCAGAGACGGCAGAAGCCTGCCGCTGCTCGCCCCCATGAGCGAGATTGCCGGACGCATGTCGGTACAGATCGGCGCCCAGTTCTTGGAAAGCCGCTATGGCGGGGCCGGTGTCCTGCTGGGCGGAGTCAGCGGAGTCGCCCCGGGACAAGTCGTGATCATCGGCGGCGGTGTAGTCGGTACGAATGCCGCCAAGATAGCCGTCGGGCTCGGTGCCCGCGTGACCGTGATTGATCTGTCCTGCGAACGCCTGCGCTATCTGGATGATGTCTTCGGCGGCCGCATCGCCACCGTCATGTCCAACAGCTACAACATCGCCGAATGGGTCGCACAAGCAGACCTGCTGATTGGCGCAGTATTGGTGCCTGGGGCCAAGACCCCGCAGCTCGTAACCGAAGACATGGTCAAGACCATGCGCCCCGGTTCCGTCATCGTCGATGTCGCCATCGACCAGGGCGGCAGCATTGCCACCTGTGACCGGGTTACCACGCATGAGGATCCTACCTTCACCAAGCACGGCGTAGTCCACTATTCCGTGGCCAATATCCCCGGCGCAGTTTCACGGACCTCGACCTTGGCACTGACCAATGCCACCCTGCCCTATGCCCTGCGGATTGCCAGCAAGGGATGGGCCGCCGCCTGCCACGAAGACCCGGGACTGGCCGAAGGACTCAATACCATCGGAGGCAAGCTCGTCAATCAGCCTGTTGCGGACGCTCTTGGCCTTCCGTTCACCTGCAAAGACAAATTATTCTGATTTACCCTGACCACATAAAAAATCCGTTCAGCGTATAAGTGTAGAGACCCCCATAAGTTAGATTCCTTGGTCTAACTTATGGGGGTCTCTACAAAGCGCCGGACGGATTTTTTTTACGATATTTTCAGCAGCGATCCACTGGAATCCTATTTACTTCATATGCGGCTTGAAATTGAAATACGTATCTGGATACGGCTCATCCTTCAGCGTGAAGTGCCACCATTCCGTAGCCAGCGGCTTGAACCCATGGCGAAGCATCGCCTGACGCAGGATCATGCGGTTCTTGAACTGCACCTCATTGATCTGGCCGTCTTGCGGCTGCTTGCTGCCCTTGTATTTGCCCGTGTACTTGCCAGTCTCGGGATCACCGCACCAGTCCGGATGGCTCTCGACACCGAAGTGGTCAAAGACACCGCCCATATCAGCTTCCTTGCCGGTGTTCATGTCAAACAAGGTCAGATCGAGCGTCGATCCACGGCTGTGCCCGGACTTCGCATCGATGTAGCCATCGGCGAACAGCCGTGTCTTGTCGACCTGCGGATAGAAATAAGCCTTCATTCGCGTATCGTCCAGATTCTCGGCCCAGGCTACGAAATTATCGACAGCCATCTGCGGGCGGTACGCATCATAGATTTTCAAGCGATAGCCCTGTTTCTTCACATCTGCCGCCACTTCTTTGAGGGCTGCTGCCGCTTCCTTCGTCAGCATGACACAAGGCTGCTCATAACCAGCGATGCGGTCACCGACAAAATTATAAGTCGAGTAATAACGCACCTCAAGGATCACATCAGGCACAGCCTCGGATAATACCACAAAGTCACGGGAATCCTCTGGCGATACCTTTCCCGCCTGCTGCACAGCTGCAGTTTCTGCTGCTGCCATCTCTGCCTGCGCCGGAAACAGCGAACATCCTGCCAGCAGCATACCACCTAATATTCCCAGCCATTTTTTTCTCATCATTTTCATCCACTTTCCTCCTGTTGACTTGAAAAATTTCATACAAGTTAAGATTCAACAAGAATAGAAAAAATCCTGCTTCAAAAAAAATGTCCTCCCGTTAATCCGGAAGGACATGACACGTCTGCAACGCTATCAGAGATAACGCAGCCATACATATATATTTGCCATGATAATCGTCAGCACCATGACCGGGAATGCAATCTTCATGAAGCCCAGGAATGAAATCTGGCGGCCACGCTGTGCAGCCATCGAAGCCACGACAACGTTAGCGCTCGCACCGATCAATGTACCATTGCCGCCGAGGCAGGCACCGAGTGCCAGCGACCACCAGAGCGGATCAAGGTTCGTCAGGCCCATCTGGCCCATATCCTGAATCAAAGGAATCAGCGTTGCCACAAACGGGATGTTGTCGATGAAAGCCGAAGCGATAGCGCTCATCCAGAGAATCAGCACTGCCGTGGCCGTGACATCGCCATGCGTGAGCTTGATGGCCTCAGCCGCCAGCATCTCGATGACGCCCGTCTCCACCAAAGCACCGACGAGCACGAACAGGCCCGCGAAGAAGAAGATGGCCAGCCACTCGACTTTCGAGAGCACCTTGGCAATCATGGGCTCATTGCGCGTGAATGTAATCAGCAGCAATAGTCCTGCACCTGTAAGTGCCGCTGTTGCTGTCTCCAGTCCCAGTGCTCCATGCATGACAAACAGCGAAATCGTGACAAAAATGACAAACAAGCATTTTTTCAGCAGCTTAACATCGGAAATCTGGCTCTTCGCATTGAGACGCATAACTTTCTCCTGCAGCTCTGGCTGCGTCTTGAGTTCCTTGCCATAAAGCATGATCAAGAGCGCCTGGACGACCAAGAAAATCACGATGGACACGCCGGTTAGGTTGGCAATAAAATCCATGAAGTTCAGGCCAACGGCACTGCCAATCATGATGTTCGGCGGATCACCGATCAGTGTCGCCGTACCACCGATATTCGATGACAGGATCTGAGCGATAAGATACGGCTTCACATCCACCTTGAGCTGCGCTGTGATGCTGAAAGTAATTGGAACCGTCAGCAATACCGTCGTAACGTTATCGAGCAGCGCCGAGCAAATCATCGTAAGCGCCGACAACGCCACGAGCAGCGCAATCGGACGTGCCTTGACCTTCTTAGCCGCCCAGATAGCCAGGAAGTTGAACAGGCCAGTCTCACTCGTGATGTTAACGATAATCATCATGCCCATCAACAGGCCCAACGTATTAAAATCAATATGATGAATAGCAGTTTCCTGACTGATGATACCACAGAGAATCATCAGCATAGCACCGAAAATTCCCACGATGGTGCGATGCACCTTTTCCGAAATAATCAGCGCATAGGCAGCCACAAAGATGATGACCGCCAGGGTTGTGCTGCTTAACAATGCAATCCACTTCTTTCCATAGTCTTTGAATTCGCTTATTTCTCTTTTTTATACTTCGGGGTCAGCACGATATTTTCACCATCGCGCTTGATCTTGAACGTATAATGCTGGATACCCTCGCGGAAAAGTTCCATCTTGAGCACCATCAGCGCCTTGCCAAGATCCTCAGTAAGCGCCGGTGTAAACCCAGCCCGGCTGAGCTCAGCGGGCGGCTCTGCTGCCGCCTGCTCCCGGCGTTTTTTGTCCGCAAGCTTCTCAGCCTTGACAAAGGCATCCTCAAGGGATTCCTCCTCCACGTAATTCTGGAACATATCCTTATCAGTAAGTCCCTTTGGAATCTTGCTCATGTTATCCCTTCTTTACTTTAGCCCAGCTGTCACGCAGGCCAACCACACGGTTGAAGACCAGCTTATCCGGCGTCGTGTCCGGATCGACAACGAAATAGCCCTCGCGCAGGAACTGGTAGTGCGTACCAGCAGCCGTGAGCTTGACGCTCGGCTCAATCCAGGCGTTCTCGATGACTTCCAGCGACGTCTTGTTGAGCGCAGCGATGAAGTCATCCGGCAGGTTGCCGTTCTCATCGGTTTCAAGCAGGTAGTCATAGAGGCGTACCTCGGCCGGCAGTGCTGTCTTGGCAGCTACCCAGTGGATCGTGCCCTTGATCTTGCGGCCAGCCGTAGCACCGCCCGTCTTGGATTCAAGATCCGCGGTGCAGCGGAGCTCGACAACATTGCCGTCTGCATCCTTCACGACTTCCTCGCACTTGATGATGTACGCATGCTTGAGGCGGACCTCCCCGCCCGGCTTGAGGCGGAAATACTTCTTCGGCGGCTCCTCCATGAAGTCTTCCTGCTCGATATAGATCTCGCGGGAGAACGGCACGAAGCGGCTGCCACCGTGCATCGGATTGTTGTCAGCCAGCAGGTACTCCTCTTTATCCTCCGGATAGTTCGTGATGACGACCTTCAGCGGACGCAGCACTGCCATGACGCGATCCGCATGCTCATTGAGGTCATCGCGTACGCAGTGCTCAAGCATGCTGACATCGACCAGGCTGTTGCCCTTGGCGACGCCAATCTCCTCACAGAAGTTGCGCAGCGATGCCGGCGTATAACCGCGGCGGCGCAGGCCCGAAATGGTCGGCATGCGCGGATCGTCCCAGCCGCGTACATAGCCCTCTTCGACAAGCTGGCGCAGCTTGCGCTTGCTCGTGACCGTGTTCGTGAGATTGAGACGTGCAAACTCGATCTGGCGCGGGCGCGTATTGACGTCAAAGCCCAGTGACTCCAGGAGCCAGTCGTAGAACGGACGGTGCTCCTCAAACTCGAGCGTGCAGACCGAATGCGTGATGCCCTCGATGGCATCCGACAGCGGATGGGCAAAGTCGTACATCGGATAGATGCACCAGGCATCTCCCGTACGATGATGATGCGCATGGGCAATGCGGTAAATGACCGTATCACGCATGACCATATTCGGCGAAGCCATGTCGATCTTCGCCCGCAGCACCTTCTCGCCATCGGCAAATTCGCCAGCCTTCATGCGGGCAAACAAGTCAAGGTTTTCCTCAACGCTGCGGTTGCGGTACGGGCTTTCCTTGCCCGGCTCCGTCAGCGTGCCGCGGTACTGCTTGATCTCCTCAGCCGTGAGGTCATCCACATAAGCCAGGCCCTTCTTGATGAGCTCGACCGCATAGTCATAAAGCTTATCGAAGTAGTCCGAGGCATAATACATGCGGTTCTGCCACGAGAAGCCGAGCCAATGGATGTCCTCCTGGATGGAGTCGACGTACTCCGTATCCTCCTTCGTCGGATTCGTATCGTCGAAGCGCAGGTTGCAAAGGCCATGATTGTACTCAGCCAGGCCGAAGTTCAGGCAAATGGACTTTGCGTGACCAATATGGAGATAGCCATTCGGCTCAGGTGGAAAGCGCGTATGAATGCCCTCCGTGTATTTGCCATTCTTCAGGTCATCCTCAATCGCATTCTGAACAAAATTCGTAGCGATTGTCGTATTCTCTGCCATGTGATTCTCTCCTTTATACATCCACACGGTCTTTGACCGCGCATTTTTCTTCTATATATTGGCGCAAGCGGCGGATGCCGACATCAAGCCCCTCCTGCTCAGGAAGATACTTGATGATGAGGTCGATATAGCCGCGCTCGACCATCTTGCGCAGCGTCCAGCTGAAGTTGACATCGTAGACCCACATGAGCCGCACCAGCTTGCGGTCGCCATGGGTGCGCAGACGATGATAGTCGGCCTGCTTGCCCTCGGCAAAGTCGCGGACAAAGTCCGGACTCACGAGCTGGCTCGCATCAGCCTTGATGAATTTCGGCGCCTTATCGACACCATCCGGTGTCAGATAGGGCGAGAGCACGCGGTAGATATCGAGCTTGTCTGCATCGCGCAGGAGACGGGCAAACAGCAGCTTGCGCTTGTCTTCCGTCGGCTCGATTTCCTTCTTGTTGTGATTGCGGATGGCAAAGCGCACCAGCTCTGCCTCCTCTGCCGCCAGCGCCTCAAGATACGGCATCTCTTCGGCCAGCACCTTGAGCCCGAGATCGGCATGATCCTCTGACTGCGCATCGTTGAAGGTCTTGTAGATGCTGTACTGGCGGAACCGTCCCACATCATGGAACAGCCCCATGATCTCAGCCAGCTGTACGTCATGCTGGCAAAGCGCCAATTCCTGCGCCAGCTCACGGGCAATGGCCGTGACATAGCCGGTATGGATCATCTTGATGCGTATGCCCTGCATGACTTCTTCGTCATCGGTGACAAAACGCTTCATATAGGCGTCCATCCATGTGTGCATTTTCTTCAGTAATTCTTCCACGAATCGTCTTCCTTACTATAAATACCTTTGTCACTGCATGAAAACATTATAATTATACTACGAAGGGAATTGTCACGCAATATCAGCCCCGGGCCACGCCATCCTCCACGAGGATGTGCAGGGCCCGCAGGTCTGCACGGATAGCCTGCAGGGTTTCCTCATCGGGAACCCGCACCGTATGCATATGGATGCCCCCCGTCACGACGAGCAAGGGATTGGCCTGGCATTTCTGCATCTTGGACAGGAAGGCGCGGACATCCCGTCGGTTCTCCAGCAGCAGGTCGCCGCGGATGGGGCCATAGAGCGGATGCTCGACGATGACATCGAGCACCGCCCCGCCATTGTCGACAATGGCCAAGAGCTCCTGCTCCATGCCAGCTGCGTCGTGCTGGCAGACCAGCGTCACCATGCGGCTGGCCTCAGGCTGCTCCTGCGGCAGGATATACCCGCGGGGCGTTGCAAAGATCTGCACACCCTGGGCCCGCAGGATGCTGATATCGCCGACGATGATCTGCCGGCTCACGGCAAATTCCCGCGACAGCTTGGTTCCCGTGAGCGGCTGCTCTGCCTCACGCAGGCGTTTGAGTAAATGTTCCCGGCGTTCTTCCGTATTCATGCACAAACCTCCTGTTCCTCTGACACTGCCGATAACAAAAAAGGCCGCCCTTCGGCAGCCTATATTTTTGAATGGTGGGCGATAACAGGATCGAACTGCTGACATCTTGCTTGTAAGGCAAGCGCTCTCCCAGCTGAGCTAATCGCCCGGAAATGGTGACGCGTATGGGATTCGAACCCATGAAGCCGCCGTGAAAGGGCGGTGTCTTAACCACTTGACCAACGCGCCATATGGCTCCTCGAGCAGGATTCGAACCTGCGACAGCCTGATTAACAGTCAGGTGCTCTACCGGCTGAGCTATCGAGGAATAACTCTTGTGACACTCTCGTGTCGACAAAAGATATTATACGGGATTTCTGCGCATAATGCAACCCCTTTTTTTCATATCATGAAAAAATTTTTCAGATGCGGTCGCGGCGCATATCCTCGGCGATGAGTTCCTCCAAGCGGCCTACCGTCATGTCCTTGTCCGAATAGACCGTGATGCCATGCTTCTGCAGCAGGGCCGTCGTCACGCCCTGACCTTTGATCTTCTTGTCTTCGAAATTGCCATTGTAGATTTTCTTGACGCCGCAGGATGGGCTGCCTTCCTTGAGAATCGCCACCTTCGCATGATAGGCTTCGGCTATCTTGAGCACCTTGTCGGCACCGGTCAGGAAATACTGCGTCATATCCCGCCCATTCTCATCCATGGCCTTAGCCTTGCCCGACAAAACCTTCTTGCCTGTACCGCCCTGGAGCTCTACGCAAGGACGCGGCACGGGCAGCATCGCAAAGCATTCGGGACAGACCGCGATGAACCGGCCCCGCTCGTTATACTTGAGCAGCAGTTCGTGGGTGTTGGCCCCGCCACTGTATTTCACCTTATGTCCCAGCAGACATGCACTTACTAAAATCATCGTCTACTCCCCTTTCTCACACCAAATGGCTGCACCCGGATCCCCAGCTGGGCCGTCAGTCCCTGCAGGCTGTCCACTGCCATCTCCTTGGCAGCCGCCACGGGGATATACGCGCAGGTGCGCGCATCATCCAGTGCATTGTGATGATTGAACTCGATATGCAGGAAACTGCCCACCGTATCGAGCTTATGATTGGCAAGCTCCGGCCAGGCCTTGCGCGAAATAGCGACCGTGTCGCAGTATGCAAAGTCCGGCGTTGCCAGGCCTTCCCTCGCCAGGCAGGCTCCCAGCACGCCCATATCGAAGCGGGCATTGTGTGCCACGACGATCCGCCCCTCGAGATGCTGCCGCAGTTCCGGCCATATAGCTGCAAAGCACGGCGCCGCAGCCGTATCCTCACGCGTGATGCCATGGATGCGCGTATTGAACCAGTTATAACGGTTCCCCGGCGGCTGGATCAGCGTGTAATACGAATCATAAAGTTTTCCTTCCTTGACCTCGACGACAGCTACGCTGCAGGCAGAATCCCTGGCCGACGTTGCCGTCTCGAAGTCAATGGCAGCAAAATTCATTTCCTGTTTTTCTCTCCCTTGAACCAACGATAAATCCGCCCCAGCTTCTGATACTGCCGGGACGGACTACCTGCGGTCACCCTTGACCGAATATGGTTCTATCAGTTGTTCTTCTTTTTCTGCAGATACTCGTCAATAGCTGCTGCTGCTTTGCGGCCGGCGCCCATAGCAAGGATTACCGTAGCAGCTCCCGTCACGATATCGCCACCGGCAAATACGCCTGGCTTGGACGTTGCGCACGATTCCTCATCAGCCTCGATGTTGCCACGTTTCGTCGTCGCAAGGCCCGGGGTCGTATGCGCAATAATCGGATTCGGTCCCGTACCGATGGAGACAATGACCGTATCCACAGCAAGCTCAAACTCCGAGCCCGCAACAGCCACCGGACGCCGGCGCCCTGATTCATCAGGTTCACCGAGCTCCATACGGATGCAGGTCATTCCCTTGACCCAGCCATTCTCGTCGCCGAGAATCTCAACTGGATTGTTGAGCAGCTTGAAGTCGATGCCCTCCTCCTTGGCATGCTCGACTTCTTCCTTGCGGGCGGGCAGCTCAGCCTCGCTGCGGCGATAGACGATATAGACATGCTCCGCACCCAGGCGCAGGGCCGTGCGGGCTGCATCCATAGCTACGTTGCCGCCGCCGATGACAGCGACATTTTTGCCCACTTTGATCGGCGTAGCATATTCCGGGAATCTATAGGCCTTCATGAGGTTGCAGCGCGTCAGGAACTCATTGGCCGAGTAAACGCCGTTAAGCCCCTCGCCCGGAATGCCTTGGAAGCGCGGCAGGCCAGCACCTGTGCCGATGAATACAGCATCGAAGCCCTCTTCTTCCATAAGCTCATCAACGGTAAACAGACGGCCAGCTACCGAATCCAGCTCAAATTTGACGCCGAGCTTCTCGATATTTTCAATTTCCTTCTTGACGACTTTATCCTTCGGCAGACGGAATTCCGGAATGCCATAGGACAGGACGCCGCCAGCCTTATGCAGCGCCTCAAAGACCGTGACTTTATAACCCTTTTTCGCCAAATCGCCAGCACAGGAAAGTCCGGAGGGGCCAGAGCCCAGTACGGCTACCTTCTGCGCATCTTCGGCAAAGGCGATCGGTTTCACTTCCTCATTCTTGGCCATATAGCGGTCAGCAACAAAACGCTCCAGACGGCCGATGCCAACGGACTCGCCCTTCTTGGCCAGCACGCAGTATTTCTCGCACTGGTTCTCCTGGGGGCAGACACGGCCGCAGACAGCTGGCAGCGCATTGGCTTCCTTGATTTTCTCGATAGCGCCGTCAAAATCGCGCTCTTTGATCTTACCGATGAACTCCGGGATGTCGACCGACACCGGGCAGCCCTTGCGGCACTGCGGAATCTTGCAGTGCAGGCAGCGCTCAGCCTCAGCGACAGCCGTTTCTTCATCGTAGCCCAAGGCTACTTCGTCAAAATTATGGGCACGGACTTTCGGGTCCTGTACCGGCATTTCGTGTTTCTTCAAAGACAGAGCCATTGCTTACTTCCTCCCCAGTCCGATGTTGCAGATATGGTCTTTTTCCTCGGCCTCGAGGTCGCGGTACATACGCTGGCGGCTCATGAGGGCGTTGAAATCGACAAGGTGTCCATCGAACTCCGGGCCATCGACGCAGGCGAACTTCGTCTCCTCGCCGACCTGGACGCGGCAGCCGCCGCACATGCCCGTACCGTCAACCATGATCGGATTGAGGCTGACCACCGTCGGGATGCCGAGCTCGCGCGTGCAGTCAGCAACGCTCTTCATCATGATGACCGGGCCGATAGCCGTGATCTGCGCGATCTTCTCCCCGCGCTGGGCCAGCTCCTGTACGGCATAGGTAACGAAGCCCTTGATGCCGCGTGAACCATCATCGGTCGTGATGAGGATCTCATCGGTCACTGCCTTCATCTCATCTTCCATGATCAGGATGTCCTTCGTCTTGGCACCCATGATGGCGATGACCTTGTTGCCAGCCTCTTTCATGGCACGGGCAATCGGGAACGTCGGTGCGACACCGATACCACCACCGACAACGACAACCGTACCATCAAATTTCTTGATTTCCGACGGCTGCCCCAGCGGACCGACAAAATCGATGATCGACTCGCCCGGCTCCACAGCTGCCAGCGCCATCGTCGAAGCGCCGATGACCTGGAAGACGATATTGACGACCCCCGTCTCACGGTTGAAGTTGGCAATCGTCAGCGGGATGCGCTCGCCTTTCTCATCCACGCGCAGGACGATGAACTGTCCTGCCTGGGCCTTTTTAGCCACGCGCGGCGCATCGATATCCATCGAGAAGACATTCGGGGAAAGCTCCTCTTTCTTCAGGATCTTAAACATGGTTCACTCTCCTAATACATATACAACAGTATCCGCAATTGCCTGCGGTCTCATTTGCTCACTTGCCGTTGTCAGCGGAATACCCCTGCCAGATATTCCTCGAGATTCGTGCGGATCGGCATCAGATAGAGGCTCGCATCCATCTTGTCAGCCAGCTCCATGACCTCGCGCGAGAACTGTACGCTCCACTCCAGGCTAGGCTCGAAAGCCTGCGGGAAGACGACATTGTTCTTGCGCTCCCAGTAACTCTGCGAACCGGCATTCATGACCGGCGATACGCCCCAGTATACCTCAAGGCCAGACAGCATATCAGCATATATCTCGAGCAGCCGCCTGTCATAGAACGGCTGGGTGAAAAAGCCCTTGGCACCAGCCTGGACCTTGCGGTGGATGCGGTAAAGCTCATGGCGCATCGAACTGCGGTACTGGTCAATACCCGCATAGACCGTGACCTCTGGCATCTCCTCGCGGAACTTGCGGATGACATCGGTGCTCTCCGTCGGATAGACCGCATGGGTCATGCGCTGGGGAGGATCACCCTCGATGACGAGTACCTCGCGGATATCATGCGCACGCAGATAGTCCTTCATCGGCAGTTCTTCCTCAAGATTGATGTCCATCGCGCGGATATGCGGCATGGCATCGGGGAAATACTCCTTAGCCATCGCCGCCCCCTGCCAGCTGCGCGTCTCAAAGCGCAGCAGGTCGGGGATATTGATGACGTCGATCTTGTCCTGATACTGCTGCAAGAGCGCGAGTTCAGCGCGCAGCGTTTCTTCGTCACGCGGCACGAGCTCAACGGATACACGTTTCATAGGCTGCCCTCCGACTTTTTCTCATGGTTATGAATTACATAAATCATATTGTAAGGGTTTTTTATGTATTTTGCAAGTAGCTGGCAAATCACACAGATAAATACCGCTAATGATAAAATAAAGCGCATGAGGAGGTCTCTCCCCATGCGCTTTAACGCAGATAAACCAGCAGATCCGGCCTTCCTGTCAGAAAAGCCCCGTGATCTTGCCGCTTTCATCGATATCCATATTTTCAGCCGCCGGTTTCTTCGGCAGGCCTGGCATCGTAAGGATGTTGCCCGTCAAGGCGACGATGAAGCCGGCACCAGCAGCTACGCGCAGCTCGCGTACCGTGATGCGGAACCCTTCCGGGCGTCCGAGCTTGGCCGCATCATCCGACAGGGAATACTGCGTCTTAGCCATGCATACCGGCATCTTGTCAAAACCCAGCGTCTCGATTTCCTGCAGCTGCTTTTTCGCTGCTGCCGTGAAATCAACACCATCCGCACCATAGATCTCACGCGCGATGGCCGTGATCTTTTCTGGGATGGACTGCTCCGTCTCATACAGGAAATGGAAGTCGTTCTTCTTGGCAAAAGCTTCTTCAACTTTCTTCGCCAGTTTCAGGCCGCCCGCACCGCCTTTGGCCCATACCTCTGACAAAGCGACTTCTGCACCGAGCTCGTTGCATTTCTTCTCCACAAAGCTGAGTTCTTCCTTCGTATCCGTCGGGAAGGCATTGATGGCCACAACGGCTGGCAAGCCAAACTTCTGGATGTTCTCGATATGCTTCGTGAGATTGGCCAAGCCCTTTTCAAGCGCTGCCATATCGACATGGTCAAGCTCCTTCTTATCAAGGCCGCCATGCATCTTGAGCGCACGTACCGTGGCCACGATGACGACAGCATCGGGATGGATACCGGCGAAACGGCACTTGATGTCAAGGAATTTCTCAGCCCCGAGGTCAGCACCGAAGCCGGCCTCCGTGACGACATAGTCCGCAAACTTCAGCGCGAACTTCGTGGCCATGACGCTGTTGCAGCCATGGGCGATATTGGCGAAGGGGCCGCCGTGGATAAAGGCCGGCGTCCCCTCCAGCGTCTGGACGAGGTTCGGCTTGATCGCATCCTTGAACAGCAGCGTCAATGCCCCCGTGACATTGAGTTCCTTGGCACGGACCGCACGGCCATCGCGGGTATAAGCGACCACGATTTCGCCGAGACGCTTTTTCATATCCTCAAGCCCCGACGCCAGACACAGGATAGCCATCATCTCTGAGGCCACCGTGATGTCAAAGCCGGTCTCGCGCGGCACGCCGTGAGCCTTGCCCCCCATGCCGATGACGACATGGCGCAGCGCGCGGTCATTGAGATCCAGCACGCGTTTCCAGACGACACGGCGCACATCGATATCCAATGCATTCCCCTGCTGGATATGGTTATCAAGGACAGCGGCCAGCAGATTATGGGCCGTCGTGATTGCATGGAAGTCACCGGTGAAATGCAGGTTGATATCCTCCATCGGCACTACCTGGGCATAGCCGCCACCAGCAGCGCCGCCCTTGAGACCAAAGCACGGCCCCAGCGACGGTTCGCGCAAAGCCACAGCTACCTTCTTGCCCTGCTTATGGAAGGCATCGGCAAGCCCTACACTTGTCGTTGTCTTGCCTTCGCCAGCCGGCGTCGGGTTGATGGCCGTCACGAGAACGAGCTTGCCGTTCGGACGATCCTTGACCTGCTGCCAGGCATCCAGGGTAACCTTGGCCTTATACTTGCCATAGAGTTCCAGTTCATCTTCCGAGATTTCCAGTTTCTCGGCGATTTTCCGGATGTCCTGCATCTCTGCTTCCTGAGCAATCTCCACATCAGTTTTCATTAGGCTTTCTTCTCCTCTGTTTGTTTCCGTGAAAGATATTCGGTTTTATTTGCAGGCTGCCGTTTCGGCGGCCTTGACAACATTCTGCATGAGCATGGCCACCGTCAGGAGTCCTACACCTCCCGGCACTGGCGTGATTGCCCCGGCCACTTCCTTGACGGCCGCAAAATCCACATCGCCCACAAGCTTCTTCGGGGCAATGCGGTTGATGCCGACATCGATGACCGTTGCTCCCGGCTTGACCATATCCGCCGTGACAAAGTTCGGCTTGCCGATGGCAGCCACGAGGACATCAGCCTCACGCGTGATCTCAGCAAGATTTTCCGTATGCGAATGGCAGATAGTCACGGTCGCATTCTTGCCCAGCAGCAGATGAAGCATCGGCTTGCCGACGATATTGCTGCGGCCGATGACAACGGCCCGTTTCCCATCCAGGGGAATGTCCGCCAGCTCCAGCATGCGGATGCAGCCTGCCGGCGTACACGGGACGAGCCCATCCTCACCGGTCACGAGCCGCCCCACATTGACCGGATGGAAGCCATCCACGTCCTTGGCCGGGTCGATGCGGTTGAGGATCTCAGCCTCATCCTTGGCGATCTGTGCCGGCAGCGGCAGCTGTACGAGGATGCCGTGGATGCGCCTATCGAGATTGAGTTCATCGATCTTGGCGATAAGCTCCTGCTTCGTTGTCGTCTCCGGCATCTCCACGACCTCTGAATAAATCCCGAGCTCTTCACAAGCTTTGTTCTTATTGCGGACATAGACCTGCGATGCCGGATTACTGCCGACAATGATGACAGCCAATCCCGGGTTCACACCGTATTTCTCCCGCAGGACTGCCGCCCGTCGGCCGGCATCCTCCTTGAACTGCTGTGCAAAGACTTTTCCTTCCAAAATTCTTGCTGACATAAAGTCCCCCCTAGGTATACGGCTCAGAACAGAAAGCTGAGCCAGGTGCATACGCAGATGGCTACCGATACGATGCCATTGCGCATGAAATAGCGTTGGGTCACCCGCGAAAAATCCGTCGGGCTGACGATTTTATGCTGATATACCAGCGTTCCGGCAGCAATGCCGACGCCGATATAGTAAAGCCAATGCAATTGCAGCATCACGCCGACAGCAAAGAAGCATGCGACACAGACGATATGCAGGGCCACAGCAATCTTGAAGGCCCCTTCAGCACCGTACTCGGTCGCCAGCGAATGCAAGCCCTGGCTCTTGTCGAAGGCTTCGTCCTGCGCCCCGTACATGGCATCGAATGCGCCGATCCAGAGCGCCACGGCGATGCACAGGAGCACCATCGGTGCCGTTATCTGGCCGCTGACACCTACCCAGCCGCCAGCCGGCGCCATGCCGATGGCAAGGCCCAGGAACAGATGGCACCAACCCGTGAAACGCTTCATGAACGGATAGATCATGAACGGGATCGCGGCAATCGGCAGCAGGTAGATGCAGATGGGATGCAGCTGCGTGACCGAAGCCACCATCAATCCCAGGCATATGACAATGAAGATCTTTGCCTCCCGCTTGGAAATATCGCCCTTCACCATGGCGCGGTACTGCATGCGCGGCTGCTGGCTGTCGTATTTGACATCGGCCAGATTATCCATCGCCAGCGCCGCAGCCCGGCCTGTCGTGATGGCCAGCGCGATCCAGAAAAGATCATGCAGGGATGGCTGGCCGCCAGCGGCCAGCAGCGCCGCCATGAACGCAAAGGGCAGGTCGAAGATCGTATGATGCAGCGCAACGTTGTTGATATGTGCTTTGATATTAATCAATCGAGACCAAGCTCCTTCCACTTGGCATCGACCTTCTGGCGGATATCCTCAGACATGCTGATTTCTTCCGGCCACTCACGAGTATGCCCTTCTTCCGGCCAGGTCTTCGTGGCATCAATGCCGAGCTTGGCGCCCCACTTCGCCATCGGCGAGGAGTGGTCAAGCACATCGAGCGGCCCCTCGACGATCTCGAGGTCATGTTTCGCATCAATGTTATTGTAGACACGCCACCAGACTTCCTTCAGATCCTGGACATTGACATGGGCATCGACAACGATGATCATCTTGACGTTCATCATCTGGCCCATGCCCCAGAGTGCATGCATGACCTTGCGGGCCTGCATCGGATAGGACTTCTTGATGGATACGATACAGCAGTCATGGAACACGCCCTCCAGCGGCATGTTGATATCGAGGATTTCCGGCTGCATCTGCTGCAAAAGCGGCAGGAAGATGCGCTCCGTGGCCTTGGCCAGATAGCAGTCCTCCATCGGCGGCTTGCCGACCACCGTAGACGAGTAGATGGCATCCTTGCGATGGGTGATGGCCGTGATATGGAATACCGGATAATCGTCAGCCAAGGAATAGTACCCCGTATGATCGCCAAAAGGGCCCTCGCGGCGGACTTCATCCGTCATGACATAGCCCTCGAGGATGATTTCCGCATTGGCCGGCACTTCGATATCCACCGTCTTGCATTTGACCATCTCGACGGATTTATGACGCAGGAAACCAGCGAAGACCATCTCGTCGATATCCCGCGGCAGCGGTGCCGTCGCCGCGTAGGTCACCACCGGATCGGTACCGATAGCCACAGCCGCCTCGATGCGGTCACCGCCCTGTGCCTTCGTGTCGCGGAAGTTCTCGGCGCCGTTCTTGTGGATATGCCAATGCATGCCCGTCGTGCGGCTGTCGTACTTCTGCAGGCGGTACATGCCCACATTGCGCTTGCCCGTCTTGGGGTTCTTCGTGAACACCAGCGGCAGCGTGACGAACGGGCCGCCATCATCCGGCCAGCACTTGAGGATAGGGATCTCGTCAAGGTTCAGATTCTCCGTCTCCACCACTTCCTGGCACGGTGCATTCTTCACATATTTCGGGAAATTGATGGCGCGCTTGATCATCGGGATCATCGTGACCACGCTCATCTTGTTCTGCAATGACACATACGGCAGCTTCATCATCTCGCGCAGTTCATCGGCGACATCGTCGAGCTTCTCTACCCCCAATGCCAGTGCCATGCGTTCATAGCTGCCGAAGGCATTCATGAGTACCGGCATCTTGGAACCCTTGACATTCTCAAACAGCAGGGCCACATTCTTGTCGCCTTCCATCTTGGACACACGGTCCGTGATTTCCGTGATTTCCAGCTCAGGGTCTACCTCCGTCTGGATGCGCTTGAGCAAGCCGCGTTTCTCGAGCTCCGCGATGAATTCCCGTAAATCCTTAAAAGCCAAATTATTTCCTCCCTAAAGCCCTGCCTCAGCGGCGCAGGACATAACGAACGATAAAATAGCCGACCTCGTAAAGCACAATGATCGGCAGCGCAATCATCGACTGCGTGAACACATCCGGCGTCGGCGTGATCAGGGCTCCGGCCACGAACGACAGGAAGATGATGATGCGCTGGTACTTCTTCAGAAATTCCGAAGTTATGATGCCCATCTTGCCCATGATCGTGATGACGAGCGGCAGCTCAAAGATGAAGCCAAAGGGCATCACGAACATGATGACAAAATCGAAGTACTTGTTGACCGAAAACATCGCCTCGAGCTCAGCACTGTTGAAGCCCATGAAGAAGCGAATGCCGGCCGGCAGTACCAGGAAAAACGAAAAGGCCAAGCCTGCAAAGAACAGGATGACCGAAGTCGGCACGACAATACCGAGGACTGCCCGCTCTTTATGGGTAAGTGCCGGCAGGAAAAAGCGCCAGATATGCCAGAATACGATTGGCAAAGCCAGCAGGAATCCCGCCACACAGGCAACCTTCAGATACGTGAAAAATGCCTCGGATGGCTGCATATAGTAGAGCTTGCCGGCTGGCAGGGTGATGTAATGCATGATTTCTTCGATGAAATAATACCCTACACAGCTGCCAAGCGCTACTGCCACCAGGCATTTGATCAGCCGGCTGCGGAGTTCGGTCAGGTGCGCGACCAGCGACATGCTGCCATCATCCTGGACATACTCCACCGACCCCGGCTCTATGACTCCCCGTGGTTTGGGAGCCGCTATCTCTTCATATTGTTTCTCTTCTGCCATGTAACTCCACCTGGCTTACTGCTTCGTCGTATCCGATTTCGGCGGCAGTTCCTTCGGCTGCTCCGTTACATTGGTCATCAGCTTCTCTTCCGGCTTCGCTTCTTCGCCAGTAGCACTCGATTTGAACTCACGGATGCCCTTGCCGAGAGCTTTGCCGATTTCCGGCAGACGGCTGGGTCCAAAGATAACGAGCGCAATCAATACTACAATTCCGGCTTGCCATGGACTAAACATAGAAATATCCTCCTAAAAACAATTCATTAACGCGACGGTATTTATTCGTTTCTATTATAACGAAAAACCATAAAAATCTCAATGAATCTTGTTACAGGCTGCATATGAAATCCTTATGATGCATATAACAAAAACCATCACTGCCGCTGGCAGTGATGGCCTTCCTTCCCGCTTGCGGGATACTTTATTCTGCTTTCTTGGCCTGCTCCTGGATCTGCTGGCGTACCGAATCCTGCGTCGGGGCCTGATAGGACGGAGCAACGGGAGCGGCAGGCGCCGGCTGGGATGCCGCAGCCTGCGGAGCTGTCGGTGCCTGCTCATTCGCCGGATACGGCTGTGCAGCTACGGGATTCACCGGCGCAGCGGGCTGCGTTTCCGCTGGTGCAGCAGCAGGTGTTGGCTGTTGCTGTGCCTGCTCCGGCTGCTGCGGCTGTGCGGCAGCCTGCTGCTGGACAGGTGCCTGCTCCGGTGCGTTGATAGCCTGCGACAGCACATTCGTCGCTTTCTTGAACTCCCGGATGCCTTTGCCTAACGAGCGCGCAACCTCAGGCAGCTTGCCAGGGCCAAAAACAATCAAGCCAACCACTAAAATCAGGATAAGCTCGGGAACACCGATTCCAAACATAACTAATTCCTCCACGCTTCATGCTCAACGAGCACTGAATCTTTCTAACGATATCATCAAAAATCACGATCACCGATAAAGTCAGCCACCATGACAAATGCCTCACGGATCTCCGGTGCCAGGCTATCCGGCAGCACACTGCGTGCCCGATCAAGATATTCGTCGACCTTGGCCATAGCCACCTCGACGCCGTCGGTCGCCTTGACGATAGCCAGCGCCCGCGCGACCATCTCATCCGTCATAGCCGAATCGGTCACGATGCCCTCGAGCTCGGCAGCATCCGGGCTGACACTGAGCGCATGGATGACCGGCAGCGTCACGATACCCTGGCGGATATCGTTGCCAGCCGGCTTGCCGATCTTCTCCGACGTCTGCTGGATGTCCAGCAGGTCATCGGTGATCTGGAAAGCCATGCCGATGCAATGACCGTATTCTGCCAGCTTCTGGACATCTTCCTTGCTCATGCCGCCGACAAAGGCACCGAGCTCACAGCAGATTTCCAGGAAATCCGCCGTCTTCTTCTGGATGCGGTTGTAGTAGTTGTCGAGATCCTTGACCGCTTGATAGACCGTATGGTCCTGGATGATCTCACCGACACTCAGATTGCAGACCAGCTCGGCCAGACGCTTCGATACATAGTTGCCATAATCGCCCTCGGCAATGAGGCCAAACGCCCGGGCAAAGATATAATCGCCACTGAGGATCGCTATCTGGTTGTCCCATTTCGCATTGGCGGTGATGCAGCCACGGCGCGTATCGGCCTCATCGATGACATCATCGTGGACCAGCGATGCCGTGTGGATAAGCTCCAAGGCCTCCGCCAAAGGCAAAAGGCGTTCCAAGCTGTATGCAGGGCCGCCATGGGCTGCCAACAGGCAAAGTGCCGGACGGATGCGCTTGCCGCCCGCCGTCACCAAATGTGTTCCTATTTCCGTCACGAGATCTACCGGAGAGGTAACTGCCCCGATCAGTCCCTCATTGAGCTCCTTCAGATCCGCTTCGATTACATCAAACATGGGGTTTGACACATTCATCACCTACAAAATCTCTCGTTCTTGTTTTGTCACATATATTATAGTATTGTACTACATTTCGCGATTTTTGTCATCGTCATACTAGATAAAATTTATCGTCGTGGCCGGTTGCGATAAGCCTTGGGCCGCCCTAGTATCTCCGCCAGGATGACGGCCTGCTGTGCCTTCGCTGGCGTCAGCGCCGGGATACGCAGTCTGCGGCGCGCCGGGTCTGGTGACGGCAGCTTCACCTTGGCCTGCTGTTCATACGCAGCGAGTTCAGCCGCGCGTATGCGGGCCTCTTCCTCTGCCCGCTGGCGCTCATAGGCCAGCGCACGCTGCCGGTCAGCCTCTCTTGCCCGCGCTTCCTGTTCCTGCTGCCAGACCGTATCCGGAGCAGCCGTTTCCGTCTCGCGTGGCGCCGACGGATCATTGCGCAGTTCGGGGATCTCGAAGCCGAGCCTGCCCTTCTGCTTCGATGCCGGTGCCTTGCGCGGCCAGGGCGCAGGGGCCGGCGGTGGCAGCTGGCTGCCTTCCTCCCGCGGCCGTCTTGGCACCTTGGGCTTCTGCCCGATCTTGTCCGACAATACGGCAAACAAAGCAAACAAGACAATCATCAGGATAGTATCCATGATGTCCTCCTTATTTTACCGGTGCAATCGGTGCCTGATTCTTCACCTGTCCATCGGCATTGCTTATCGCGTTGCGCATATCGGTATCAGCCTGGACATTGTTGAGGTTGTAGTAATCCATGACCCCGAGCTTGCCCTCGCGCAGAGCCTGCGCCATGGCATGAGGGACTTCAGCCTGTGCCTCGACGACCTTGGCCTCCATCTCCTGGGTATAAGCCTTCATCTCCTGCTCTTTCGCCACAGCCATAGCCCGGCGCTCCTCAGCTTTCGCCTGGGCGATGCGCTTGTCGGCCTCAGCCTGGTCCGTCTGGAGCTCGGCACCGATGTTGCGTCCGACATCGACATCGGCGATATCGATGGACAGGATCTCAAAAGCCGTACCAGCATCAAGGCCCTTGCCCAGGACCGTCTTCGAGATATCATCCGGATTGGCCAGTACGTCGTTATGGCTGTCGGAGGAGCCGACCGTCGTGACGATGCCCTCGCCAACACGCGCGATGATTGTCGGCTCGCCAGCACCACCAACCAGACGGTCGATATTGGCACGTACCGTGACCCGCGCCTTGATCTTGAGCTCAATGCCATTCTTGGCCACTGCCGAAACCACCGGCGTCTCGATGACCTTCGGATTGACGCTCATCTGCACAGCTTCCAGCACATCGCGGCCAGCCAGGTCGATAGCTGCCGAGCGCTCGAATGGCAGAGGGATCTGCGCCCGATGTGCCGCGATAAGAGCATCCACGACCTTATCGACATTACCGCCAGCCAGATAATGCGCCTCCAGCTGGTTGACTACCACATCCAGCCCCGCCTTATTGGCCTTTATGAGCGGCAGGATGATCTTTGCCGGCGGCACGCGGCGCATGCGCATACCAACCAGCGTGATGATACCGACCCGCACATCAGCTGCCAATGCCGAGATCCAAAGGCCCAGCGGCACAAAATGCAGGAAGATCATGATAAACGCAATCAGCAATACCAAAAAGAATCCAGAACCAATCAATCCAACCATACGAACCTCCTATAAAACCTTGTTACCTGAAAACTCACGACTTGCGCACGACCACCCGGCTGCCTTCAACAGCAACGACGCGGACAGCCGTACCTTTCGCTACGAATACGCCCTCAGACACCACATCCACCGGCACACCATCGATGAGTGCCGAGCCAGCTGGCCGCAGCTCGCTGAGCACCTCGCCGGTCTTGCCGAGCAGATTGTCTTTCGGCGTTGAGCTCACATAGCCGCGATTCGTCCGCGACTGATCCTTGAGCACCACATGGGACCACAGCCTGCTCGAGGGCAGCCGCTTCACGATAAGGGCAAAGAGCACGATGGCAGCTGTGAATGCGATCAGCATGGCATAGAGCGCATTGATGTCGCCCCCCAATGCCAGCACGACACTATAGAGCATCGCCGCCACACCTACACCAGCCAGCAGGCCTACCGTCGGCAGCAGCATCTCCACGATGATGCAGAGTATCCCCGCGAGAAAGATGGCTATCTGATAAAGATCCACGAGCCCTTTGACGTACTGGCTGCCCCAGAATACGCCAGCAGCAACCAGCCCCAGCAGTATGCCTGCGCCCATCCCACCCGTCTTTATCTCCACAAAGACGGCCAGGAACATGATCGCTAGCAACAACGTCTGCAGCACTGGAATACTCACGAAATCCATGATATATCACCTCCATCATCTATTATATTCGCTAATCATTAAAAATAACCTTCTTTGCTGCCTGCAAACAAAAAAGCCTCCCCCGTTCGCAAACGGAAGAAGCTTCCTGAAGGCTATCAGCCCTGCAGCATGCTGCGGACAAGCGTATTGACGAGCTTGCCATCGGCACGGCCCTTGACCTTCGGCATCAGTGCCCCCATGACCTTGCCCATATCCTTCGGCGTCGCCGCGCCGGTCGCAGCAACAGCTGCCTTGACGAGCTCACGTACCTCGTCCTCAGAGAGCTGCGCCGGCATATACGGCATCAGCACATCGATCTCTGCCTGCGTCTTGGCGATGAGATCCTCACGTCCACCCTTCTTGAACTCTTCGATGGAATCCTTGCGCATCTTGATTTCCTTGCTCATGACGGCAATGACATCTTCATCGCTAAGTTCCTTCTGCCCATCGATTTCCTGCTGGCGGATGGCGCCACGGACCATGCGGATAACGGCCAGACGATCCTTGTCATGGGATTTCATGGCCTCTTTCATATCAGTCGTCAGCTGTTCTTTCAGTGACATATTGCTTCCTTCTTTCTATAAGTAAATGAGGCGCCTGCCACCAAGGGCAGGCGCCTCACGCAAATCATCCAAGGATTAACCGCGGAACTTGCGTTTACGAGCTGCCTCAGATTTCTTCTTGCGGCGAACGCTCGGTTTCTCGTAATGTTCACGTTTTCTCACTTCAGCCAGCGTACCAGCTTTCTGGGACATACGCTTGAAGCGGCGGAGAGCACTATCGATCGATTCGTTTTTACCAACTTTGATTTCGTTTGCCATCTATCATTTCCCCCCCTCCACTTAACTTGGGAGTTTGTGTTTTCATAACTACACCACACAATTATACATCAGCCAAGCAAGTCATGTCAACACATAATCGCAAGACTTATCAGCCCGGCGGCCACTGCATGGAACGGCCGCCCAAGAGGTGGAAATGCAGATGCTTGACGCTCTGGCCACCTTCTGCCCCCGTATTCGTGACGACACGGAAGCCTTTCTCGTCTACACCGAGTTCACGGGCCAGCTGCGGCACGACATCCACCAGGATATGCGACACCATCGCTTTATCCTCAGCCGTGAGTGCCAGAACACTTTCCACATGCTTCTTCGGAATGACCAGCACATGGACCGGAGCCTGCGGCTCAAGGTCTTTGAATGCTACAACCTGCTCATCCTCATAGACAAGACTGGAAGGGATCTCCTTCTGCGCAATCTTGCAAAAAATACAATCTGCCATCGATAACACCTCCTTTGCTGTATTTGCTCTTTGCGTGAGTGCCTGCCAGAAAAAAGGCCGCAAACACGATACTTTTATAGTAATTCGCTAAGAATCGCGAATTCCCTGCTAAACCGTGAAAATTATTTTACCTTCTCCGTGACCTTGCCCCAGACGCCATCGCGGTAAAGGCGTTCGAGCTCGACCTCATAGAGATCGCCACAGACGACGGCATCATCGGTGTAGACGCGGATATAATTGTCCGTCAGGCCGTCCGTGATACCGTCCGTATCCGTCTCAAACAATACGCGCAGCGTCTTGCCGAGGAACTGCTGATGGAATTCCTGCGTCTTGCGTGCAGCCAGTTCCTGCATGCGATGGGCCCGCTCCTTCTTGACCGGGTCGGGGATCTGGTCCTTGCGCTCAGCTGCCGGAGTCCCGCTGCGGCGCGAATAGGGGAATACATGCATGCGCGAGAAATTCATCGCTGCGACGAACGCGAGCCCCTGCTGGAACTGTTCCTCCGTCTCGCCAGGGAAACCCACAATGATATCCGTCGACACAGCCACCCCCGGTACTTCACGTTCGACATGCTCGATCAGGCGGGCAAACTCAGCCGTATCGTAATGGCGGTTCATATCCTTGAGCACGGAGTCCGAACCGGCCTGCAGCGGCAGATGCAGATGCGCACAAAAGCGTTCATCGCTGCGGATAAGCTCGAAGAGATCCGGCGACAGCTCGATGGACTCCAGCGAACCCAGACGCAGCCGCTTGAGCCCCTCGACCTTCAAGACCTCACGGCAGGCATCGGCCAGCGTGACCTCGCCCGCAAGATCGCGGCCATAAGCACCAAGATGGATGCCCGTCAGCACGATTTCCTTGAAGCCTGCGGCAACGAGTTTCTTTGCCTCGGCATGGATCTTGTCGAGATGCCGGGACTTGACCGGGCCGCGCGCATAAGGGATGATGCAGTACGAGCAGAAATTCTGGCAGCCATCCTCGATCTTGAGGAATGCGCGCGTGCGCTGCGGCATATCGTAAAGCGGAATGTCCTCAAAATCACGGGCTTCCATGATATTGCCGACCTCATCGATGATGCCATCCTCGCGGGCCGCCTGCTCGACCAGCTCGACGATCTGGCTGCGCTCCTTTGTGCCCAGCACGACGCGCACGCCTTCGATTGCCTTGATTTCCTCAGGATGCACCTGCGAATAGCAGCCACAGACCGCGATGATCGCCTGCTCATTCTGGCGCTGTGCCCGGCGGATGATCTGCCGCGACTTGCGGTCGCCGAGACTCGTGACCGAGCAGGTATTTATGACATAGAAGTCTGCCGTTTCCTCAAAGGGCACGATCTCATACCCTTTCTGCTTGAACAGACCTTCCATTGTTTCGGTTTCAAACTGGTTGACTTTGCAGCCCAGTGTCGTTAATGCCACCTTTGGCAAGGTAAAGAGCCTCCTTATCCTAAATCTCCACATTCATACTGAACCACCGACATTGCTGTTAACGCCGCCGTTTCCGCACGCAAGATCCGCGGCCCCAGCGTCACACTTTTGCCACCGGCCTCTTCCACAGCCTTTGCTTCATCCAGGGAAAAACCGCCTTCCGGCCCCACCAGCAGCACAATACGCCGGCTTTTTATTTGACGCAGATACTCTTTAACCGTCTGCGTATCTTCATTTTCATAGAAAAAAACCAACACACTGTCTTCGCATTCCTTCTCCGCTGCGATAAGTGCTTTGATGTCTGTTACCGAGTCCACTGCTAGTAGCGCCGTCCGGCCACATTGCTTGGCAGCCTCATCGGCAATCTTTTGCCAGCGCTGCTGCCGTGCAGCTGCTTTTTTGGCATCATAGCGCACCACACAGTTCTGGCTGCGAACTGGAATGACACCGACTGCCCCCAGTTCTACTGCCTTTTGTACCACCATATCCATCTTATCAGACTTCAACAGGCACTGCGCCAATACCAAATCGATTGGCGATTCGGTATCAGCTTCCAACCGTTCTAACAAAGTGAGCGTTACCGCATCTTCACGAAAAGCCGTCATTTCCATACGGGCTACCTGGTTTTCATCATCCACCAGGATGATTTCCTGACCGGCCTTAGCCCGCATGACATGCATCAAATGGTGCGCATCACTGCCCGTGATTTCAACGGTATCAGCCAGGATTCCCTTATAAAAAAGCCGTCTCATTTATCATCTCCACGGCTTATGACCATAGCAGCCCAGCCTTTTTCCTCGATAACCTTATCCACGACAAAGCCATTTGCTATGCAAGCTTCGGTAACATCCGCCACACGCTCGGTAATAATGCCCGATGCCAACAGTTTGCCACCGTCTGCCAAATGTTCGTCGAGTTCCGCAAACAAGCGGATAATAATATCGGCAATGATATTGGCCACGATGAGATCTGCTTTACCCTCAAACGACTTCAAGATATCGCTGATACCTGTCTTGACGATATGCTCCACATGATTTTCCCGGATATTCTCTGCCGCTACATTGACTGCTGTACGGTCATAATCCATGGCTGTCACATCTCCAGCCCCCAGTTTTGCCGCAGCAATCGAGAGAACCCCCGAGCCCGTTCCTACATCAAATACACGCATGCCGCCACGAACCAGCTTTTCCAACTCGCGGATACACATGGCTGTCGTCGGATGCGTGCCCGTACCAAAAGCAGCTCCCGGATCGAGCTCAATGACAATATCGTCAGGACTTGCCGTATAATCCTCCCAGGTCGGTTTGATGACAATCATACCGCCGACTTTTTCCGGATGGAAATACTTCTTCCAGTTATCGGACCAATCCTCATCCTGGACGGATTTCCAGGAAATCTCACAGGACCCCTTCGTGATGCCATCGCCTTCGATCTCGCGGAATGCCTTGATACGCTGCTCGAAATCACGAAGTCTGCTATCGAGGTCTTCATCCATGGGCAGATATGCCTTGACCGTGACAATCTCCGTATTCTCGGCACGCTGGATATCAGAAAAATCCCACATCCCCGAATCGATATAGCTGTTCAGGAGTTCCGGATCCTCGATGACAACGCCCTGCGCACCGATATCATGATAGATTTCAGCCACCACATCCGTGGCTTCATGCGTGGTCAGGATACTTACTTCTGCCCATTTCAAAATGCATCGCTCCTTTTGTCCTTCAGTAATTATCTAATTATATAAGCATTGTCTGCAAAAAACAAGAAAATATATCACCCATCACTCACCATGCCAGCGTATGATGTAACTAAAATTATATAGTCTCAAAAAAAAATAAACAAGTAAGGTTCCCCTCACTTGTTTATTTTATTGCTGGTTGTTACTTGAACAGGTTCTTGAGGTTATCGAGGAAGCTCTTCTGCTCCGGATTTACCTTGTCGCCGCTGATCTCGCCGAACTCCTTGAGGAGCTCTTTCTGGCGCTGGTTGAGATTCTGCGGCGTCAGCACCTTGATGACGACATGCTCGTCGCCACGGCCCGTACCACGCAGATGCGGGATGCCTTTCTCACGCAGGCGCAGGATCTTGCCCGACTGCGTGCCGGCCGGCACCTTGATCTCAACCGTGCCATCGATGGTCGGCACCTGGATCTTATCGCCCAGTGCAGCCTGCACGAAGGATACCGGCACCTCGACAACAACATCATTGCCCTGGCGCTGGAAGATCTTATGCGGCTTGATGAACACATAGACGTAAAGATCGCCCTTGCCGCCACCGAGGGTACCCGCCTCGCCACCGCCGCGCACGCGCACGCGCTGGCCGTTGTCGATTCCCTTCGGGATGCTGACTTCGATCTTGCTCGTCACCTTCTTGCGGCCTGTACCATGGCACTCCCCACAAGGATTCTTGACGATCTTGCCCGTGCCGTGGCAGCGGCCGCAAGTCGTCTGATTGACCATGCGGCCAAAGGGTGTGTTCTGCACCGTCTGGCGCGTACCCGTACCACCGCAGTCCGGGCAGGTCTCCGGGCTGGTGCCCGGTGCTGCGCCCGTGCCATGGCAGGCACTGCACTCATCCGTACGCGGGATGTTGAGCTCGACCTTCTTGCCGAAGGCCGCTTCCTCAAAGGTGATCTCGAGATCATAGCGCAGATCGCTGCCGCGCTGTGGCTGCGGGCCGCGCGACTGGCGGCGTCCGCCACCGCCGAAGAACATATCGAATATGTCATCCATACCGCCGCCACCGAAGCCGCCAAAGCCACCCTGGCCGAAACCGCCAAAGCCGCCGCCACCGCCCATGCCGCCTTCAAAGGCCGCATGACCGAACTGGTCGTACTGGGCTTTCTTCTGGGGGTCCTTGAGGACATCGTAGGCCTCGTTGACTTCCTTGAATTTCTCCTCGGCAGTCTTCGGGTCGTCGCGGTTGAGGTCCGGATGATATTTGCGGGCCATTTTCTTATAGGCCTTCTTGATCTCCGCTGCCGACGCGCCCTTCTCGACGCCCAGCACCTCATAATAATCGCGTTTATCGCTCACGTTGCACCATCCTTAAATATAATTGTTGGGAGCCCGCAGGCTCCCAACAATCCATCCATCAAAATCGCCGATTATTTCTTATCGTCTTTGACTTCCGTATACTCTGCATCGACTACATCGTCGTCGTTCTTGGCATCCTGCTGTGCACCAGCCTGCTGAGCACCCTCAGCGCCCTGAGCTGCACCGGCAGCCTGTGCCTGCTGATAAGCAGCTGCGCTCATCTCATAGAGCGGCTTCTGCGCCTCTTCCATAGCCTTCTTGATCGTCTCGGTATCGTTGCTCTTCAGAGCCTCTTTTACCTTGTCGACACCTTCCTGTACCTTGGCCACCTGAGCCTTGTCAGCCTTGTCGCCGAGATCCTTGATGGTCTTTTCAGCCTGGTAAACAAAGCTGTCAGCCTGGTTCTTGACATCGATGGCTTCTTTCTGCTTTTTATCCTCAGCTGCATGTGCCTCAGCCTCTTTGACCATGCGGTCGATATCTTCCTTGGTCATGCCGCCGTCCGACTGGATCGTAATCTTCTGCTCTTTGCCCGTGCCGAGATCCTTAGCGGATACATGCACGATACCGTTGGCATCGATATCGAAGGAAACCTCGATCTTCGGAACCCCACGCGGAGCTGGCGGGATATCGGAGAGCTCGAAGCGGCCCAGCGTCTTGTTGCCGGCAGCCATCTCGCGCTCGCCCTGCAGGACATGGATATCAACGGACGGCTGGTTGTCGGCAGCCGTGGAGAATACCTGGCTCTTGTGCGTCGGGATCGTCGTGTTGCGCTCGATGATCTTCGTGCAGACACCACCCAGCGTCTCGATACCGAGAGACAGCGGCGTTACATCGAGAAGCAGGACATCCTTGACCTCACCAACAAGGACACCGCCCTGGATAGCAGCACCAACCGATACGCACTCATCCGGGTTGACACCCTTCGACGGCTCTTTGGCCAGGAACTTGCGGATAGCTTCCTGGACAGCCGGGATACGGGAGGAACCACCGACGAGGATGATCTTGTTGATATCGCTGCCGGAGAGGTCAGCATCAGCCATAGCCTTGCGGGTCGGCTCCATCGTGCGCTCAACGAGGCTGCTCGTGAGCTCATCGAACTTCGCACGCGACAGCGTGAGGTCGAGATGTTTCGGGCCCGTAGCATCAGCCGTGATGAACGGCAGGTTGATATTCGTCTGGGTCATGCTGGAAAGCTCGATCTTAGCTTTCTCTGCAGCCTCTTTGAGGCGCTGCGCAGCCATCTTGTCCTGGGAGAGGTCGATGTTGTTCTCTTTCTTGAACTCCTCAACCATCCAGTCCATGACAGCCTGGTCGAAGTCATCGCCGCCGAGGTGCGTATCGCCGTTCGTAGCGAGAACTTCGAAGGTACCGCTCGAAAGCTCGAGAATCGAGACATCGAACGTACCGCCACCAAGGTCGAATACGAGGATCGTCTCGTCATCATCCTTGTCAAGGCCATAAGCCAGCGCAGCGGCCGTCGGCTCGTTGATGATACGCAGGACTTCGAGGCCGGCGATCTTACCAGCGTCTTTCGTAGCCTGGCGCTGGCTGTCGTTGAAGTAAGCCGGAACCGTGATGACAGCCTGGCTGACCGTCTCGCCGAGGTATGCCTCTGCATCAGCCTTGAGCTTCTGCAGGACCATAGCCGAGATCTCCTGCGGCGTATAGCTCTTGTCGTCAACCGTTACTTTGTAGTCGGACTCGCCCATGTGGCGTTTGATCGATGCGATCGTGCGATCCGGGTTCGAAACAGCCTGGCGCTTTGCCAGCTGTCCGACGAGACGCTGGCCGTCTTTCGTGAAGCCGACAACGGACGGGGTGATACGGCTGCCTTCCGGGTTCGTGATGACCGTCGGCTCGCCGCCTTCCATAACAGATACAACGGAGTTCGTCGTACCTAAGTCAATACCAATAACTTTAGACATCTTGAAATCCTCCTAAAAACATCTTGCAATCTATGGGAAATAAAACTTTGTTGACCTTTTAGTTGGCTACGACCTGCACCATGCTCGGGCGGATCACCCGGCCCTTGACCATGTAGCCCTTCTGGAGCTCCTGGGCGATATCATCGTCCTCAAGCTCTTCGTTCTGGACACGCATGACGGCCTGATGGAAATTCGGGTCGAATTTCTGCCCCTCGGTCTCGATCTTCTCAAGACCGTTCTTCTTGAGCACCTCACCAAACTGCGTGAAGATCATCTCCACGCCCTTCTGGAAAGCCTCGCCGTCCTTGGCCTCAGCGGCCATAGCACGCTCGAAGTTATCGAGGAGCGGCAGCATATCCTTGAGGATGCCCTGGGTCACCACAGCGGCAAGTTCTTCTTTCTCCTTGCTCGTGCGGCGGCGGAAGTTCTCAAAGTCAGCCTGCAGCCGCAACGACCGATCGGTCTGCTCCTTGAGCTCCGCCGTGAGTTTCTCCACCTGCTGCTGCGCATCGTCAGCGGCTGGCTCCTCAGCGCCCGCTTCGGCGTTCTCTGCCGCCTCAGGTGCCTCTTCCTCAGCTTCCTCAGTCATTGCTGCCTGATCGATTTCCTGCTGCATCTCGTCAAGTTTCTGCTCATCTTTCTTTTTCAATTCATCTTTCATGAATGATGGCAATTTCTTCACCTCTTTCAAAGGGGATATATTATCTTGCTAAGCACCAGCAGGTTCTACCAGTGAAAGCGTTTGATGACATCGGTAAGGTTGGTGTTCATGTACTCCAGCAGGCTCATGGCCTTGGCGTACTCCATACGGGTCGGCCCCAGCACGGCAATCGTGCCCAGCAGCTCGCCATCGAGATGATAGGTCGCCGTGATGATGCTGCTGTCCTTGAAGTGCTGGTTCTCATTCTCCTGCCCGATCGTGACCTCCAGGCCATCGCCCATGTGGGCATGCAGGATATCCTTCATGAGCTCCTCTTCTTCCAGCATCAAGAGCATCTCTTTGACCTTTTCCACATCATGGAACTCAGGCTGGCTCAAAAGCTGTGTCGTACCTCCGAGATACAGCCGCTCGTGTTTGCCCGAATCCAATGCCCGCTGGATGATTTCCAGTGCCGACTCGTAAAGCAGCTGATCCTGTATCTCGTCCTGTATCTGTGCCAGCGAATGATGCTCGATTGTCTGCAGCGAATGGCCTGCCAGGTTCGCATTAATGACCTTGGCCATGCGCTGGAAATCCTCGAAGACCGAGCCATCCGGCATCTCGAGGATCTTGTTCTCGATGAACCCGGCATCGGTCATGAGCACCGTGATGACGCGGCGGTCATCGAGCGGCAGGAATTGCAGACAGCGGAACTTAGCCTGCGTGACCTGTGGGGCCAGCACAAGGGAAACATTCTTCGTCACCTGCGAAATGATATGCGCGGTTTCCTGGAATACTTCCTCGATGCGCTTGACCCGCGACTGGTACCAGCGGTCGATGCGCGCCTTCTCTTCGGCGCTGACCGGCTGCGGCGGGATCAGGCCATCCACGTAGAAGCGGTATCCCTTCGACGACGGCACCCGTCCAGAGGAAGTGTGCAGATGCTCAAGATAACCAAGCATCTCAAGATCCGCCATCTCGTTGCGGATTGTCGCCGGACTGACACCAAGGTCATGCTTCCTGGCCAAGGTTCGCGAGCCGACAGGCTCAGCTGTCTCGATATAATCATCGATGATCGCTTTCAACACCCGCTGCTTGCGCTCGTCAATCTGCTCGGGCATCTGCATCCCTCCTCCCTTATTCACTTTCGCTGTTAGCACTCAACAGCAATGAGTGCTAACTTCGAATCTATTAAGATAATAACGCGAATAAGGCAAAAAGTCAACAGTAAAAAGGCAAAAAGTCAAAAGAACAAGCTTCTTTATTCCTCTTCCGTCAGCAAGAATTCCTCAAAAGCCCAGTTGCCATACTTCATGCCGAGCCTGGTAAGGCGGACCGCATCACCATCATCGATGAGAAACCCTTTGGCACTGAGCCGCTGCACGGCCTTTTGATAGACCGAATCCAGCGAGCAGCCGAACTTCTGCTGGAACTGCTGGCGGCTGATGCCCGCCGCTGTGCGCAGGGCCAGGAAGGCAAATTCCTCCATGGCAATCGCCCGCGTCGCCGGCTCTTCAGGCTCGCAGGGGCGCCTGCCCGCCTGTATCAAAGCGATATAGTCAGGAATCCCTGCAACAGCTTCCCAGCGCTGCCCCTCCAGATAAGAATGCGCAGCTGCGCCCAGCCCCAGATACGGCACATCCTGCCAGTAGCTGAGGTTATGACGGCTGGCCAGACCGTCCCGGGCAAAGTTAGAGATCTCATAGCGCTCATAGCCCTTTGCCGGCAGGACTTCCGTCATATAATCATACATTTCCTCGACAGCTTCATCATCTGGCAGCTCCAGTTTCCCCATTTCCTGCATGCGGGCAAAGGCCGTACCCTCCTCCAGCTGCAGGCCATAGATCGAGATATGTGCTGGCTCCAAGGCCAGGGCCTGTCCCACACTGGCTTTGAGCTGCGCCAGCGTCTGCCCTGGCAGGCCATACATGAGGTCGATGCTGATATTGGAAAAACCCGCTGCCTTGGCCATCGTCACCGCCTGCACAGCCTGCTGCCCATCATGGATGCGGCCGATGCGCCGCAAGAGTCCATCATCGAAGCTCTGCACGCCAAACGACAGGCGGTTGGCACCGTGTATCCGCATCATGGCCAGATAGGCCGCATCAACAGTCCCCGGATTGCACTCCACGGTGAATTCGGCCTGGGCGTCCGCCGGACGGAAAACCGTGCCGATGGCCAGCAGCAGCTGCTCCATCAGCGCAGCCGGCAGAGCCGATGGCGTGCCGCCGCCGATGTAGATAGTCGCAGGATTGCCCCAACGCCGCGCATACGAAGAGCCCCGCACCGCGATTTCCTGGCACAGGGCTCGTACATATTCTTCCATATAGCGCTCCCGCCCGGCAAAGGACGGGAAATCGCAATAGAAGCATTTCTGGCGGCAGAAGGGAATGTGGACATAAACGCCCCATTGCTTCTGTTCCATAGATTTCTCCTATCAGTCAATCTTGAGGATAGCCATGAATGCTTCCTGCGGCACCTCGACGCTGCCGACAGCCTTCATGCGCTTCTTGCCTTCCTTCTGCTTCTCGAGCAGCTTGCGCTTGCGCGAGATATCGCCGCCATAGCATTTGGCCAGGACATCCTTACGGCGGGCGCGCACGTTCTCACGCGCGATGACCTTGCTGCCGATGGCTGCCTGGATGGGAATCTCGAACATCTGCTGTGGGATGATTTCCTTGAGCTTCGCCGCCAGCTGACGGCCACGGCCAGCGGCCCGGTCCTTGTGGACGATAGTCGACAGCGCATCGACCGGGTCACCATTGAGCAGGATATCGACCTTGACGAGTTTCGATTCCTTGTAGTCAGCCAGCTCATAGTCGAGCGACGCATAGCCGCGCGTCGCCGATTTCAGGCGGTCGAAATAATCGAAGATGATCTCATTGAGCGGGATATGATAGGTGATCATGACGCGGTTCGTATCGAGATAATCCATGTTCTTGAACTCGCCGCGCTTGTCCTGCGAGATCTCCATGACCGCACCGACGAAATCATTCGGCACGATGACCGTTGCCTTGACATACGGCTCTTCGATATGCTCGATTTCCGTCTGGGGCGGCAGGTCGGACGGATTGCTGACATTGACTACCGAACCATCCGTCTTATAGACATGGTAGATGACCGAGGGAGCTGTCGTGATGAGCTTGAGGTTATACTCGCGCTCCAGGCGCTCCTGGATGACATCCATATGCAGGAGCCCCAGGAAACCGCAGCGGAAGCCGAATCCCAAGGCAACAGAAGTCTCAGCCTCGAACACGAGAGCCGCATCGTTGATCTGCATCTTCTCGAGGGCATCCTTGAGGTTATCGTAGTCCGAGCTCTCCACCGGATACAGGCCGCAGTAAACCATCGGCGTGACGCCGCGGTAGCCTGGCAGCGGCTCAGCCGCCGGATTGTCGGCAAAGGTGATGGTATCGCCGACGCGCACATCGCGCACATCCTTGAGCGAGCCAGCCACGAAACCGACCTCGCCGACATCGAGATAGCCGACATCCATAGGCTGCGGCTTGAAGCAGCCGACATCGGTGACCTCGAACGTCTTGCCCGTAGCCATCATCTTGAGCTTCATGCCCTTCTTGATGCGGCCCTGCTTGACGCGCACATGCGCAATGACGCCCTTATACGAGTCAAAATACGAATCGAAGATCAACGCCTGCAGCGGTGCTTCTTCATCACCGCCCGGTGCCGGGATGTACTCCACGATCGCATCGAGGATCTCCTCGATGCCGATGCCCGTCTTGGCCGAGGCCAGCACGGCATTTCCGGTATCGAGGCCGATGCTGTTCTCGATCTCCTCCTTGACGCGGTCAGGGTCGGCACTCGGCAGGTCGATCTTGTTGATGACCGGCACGATCTCCAGATCGTTCTCCAGTGCCATATAGACATTGGCCAGCGTCTGGGCCTCGACACCCTGCGCTGCATCGACGACGAGCAAGGCGCCCTCGCAGGCAGCCAGGCTGCGCGATACCTCATAAGTGAAGTCGACATGGCCCGGCGTATCGATGAGGTTCAGCTGGTACATCTCCCCATCCTTGCCCTTGTAGTCGATGCGCACCGTCTGCGCCTTGATCGTGATGCCGCGCTCGCGCTCCAGATCCATATTGTCGAGCACCTGCGCCTCCATCTCGCGCTGCGACAGGGTTCCCGTATATTCGATCAACCGATCCGCAATCGTCGATTTGCCATGGTCGATATGGGCAATGATCGAGAAATTGCGGATATTCTTGTTCTGCATGGTCATTTTCCTTTCAAATAATAATCCATATCCCTGCTATTATATCATTGAACGCCGCCCCCCTGCAAGAAATCCCCAGGAATTCAGAATAAAACTGTTGCTTTTTGGAGATTCACATGCTATGATAATACGGTAACGAATTTGTTAAGGGGGTGAATTACTTGCCGAATATCAAAGCATCTATTCTTAGTGTAAAATCTGACGCTAAGCGCCATGCAAAGAACGCTGCTGAGAAGTCCCGTGTACGCACTGCTTCCCGTCGTGTTCTCGACGCTGTTGAGGCTGGAAACGCTGACGAAGCGAAATCCCTCCTTACGGTTGCTTGCAAGACGATCGACCAGGCTGCTGCTAACCATGTTTATCATAAGAACGCTGCTGCCCGCAAGAAGTCCCGTCTGGCTCGCAAGGTCAACGCACTCGCTAAGTAATTTTCTCAGATGAGATATAAAA